>JAYUCD010000246.1:0-3432 GCA_043740515.1 Bdellovibrio sp.
GATCCAAGATGGTGGAAGTGTATTCGCGCTTCGTCAGCCGACGCAAAACCGAAACTCCTGTGTCGCCATTGCAAGTGAAAGGATTGGCAAGACCTGTTCGAGCTGGTGCCGAGCTGCCAACAGAAATCGCAGCACTGCGCTGCCGCGCCACCTCAAAGCCACTGCCACTGCAATTTTGAAAACCCAAACAGAGAACAACGCCGCCAAAAGCGAGCAACACATATCTGGAAATTTTTCTTCGAAGTGTTAGATTCACCCAGTCCTCTCAGTTGCGCAGTCTTGAAAACGCCGAATGTAGCTGTTCAATCTATCTATTCGAATTTTAAACCGAAAAACATAAGCTGGGAGATTTAAAATAGATGCTGTACCAGTTTAGGACGTTGAAATGTTTTACAATTTTCAATAACTGTCACGGAGAAAGATAAAACGCATTTCCCCAGCTCGACTTGTCGAAAGGCTCTGCATGCAAGCAAGAATTTATTTTTCGAAAATTCTCAATCTGAGACACATCTCGAGCTCGCAAACAGCATCGGCGATGTCACGAGCTACCTCGAGGATTTCAAATCAGATTGGGGCATGATGAGTATGCTGATCACTTGCTGAAGATTTGCGAAAAAGTCGACGCCACCGCATCCAACTTCCAACAGCGATTGCCACCAAACCGCTGCCTCTCTCCAGCCACTCTGTCGCTTGACCTGAAAAAGCTTCATTGCCCAGCCATAATCCAATGACGGAAATTCCGATGATAACAATCGAGTGAGTGGCTCTAAGGCGTGCAGCAGGTATTTTTTTATTCAATGAACTTCAAAATCTCTTCAGAAATTCGATCCGGATCTTTCAGCACGACATTGTGATTTCCATCGATCTTAACCAATTTTAAAGTTGTTCTTTGAGGTAAGAGCTCAAGAGCCCGATCCCCGGTGTATTCGTCTCTTTTGCTTGCAATGATTAGAACTGGAATTTCTTGAACTTGGGCCAACAACTCATAAAAATTTTGTTTTAGCAGAATGTTCTCGAAAGATCCTGAGTATGAAGCATAGGTGTGCTGCCCGGCTGCTTTTGCAACTGCCGGTGGAAGCTCAGGTTCAAATACTCGAATCAATGGGTAGCTTACAAACGGAATTAGCTCGTGGAGTCTACAAACAAGGTGGCCCCAGGTTTTATCGAAAGTCATTGTGACCATGAGGCGTGAAGAGGATTCTGCCATCGCTTTTTTTAAAGATTCCTCGTCTGTCTTCATCGGCGGATTTATCAAAACCAGTTTTTCAATTTTTTCAGGATGAGCGATTGCGAAATTCAGCGCGAGAAAACTTCCCATCGAATGACCGACGAGCACCCAGCGAACTTCCTTGTGGGGAAGGTCGTCTGTCTCAACTGCAAGGATTACTTTTTCAATTCCTTTGAGATGCTCATCAACCGTATAATTTATGTCCGGCTTAGGAGAGTCACCAAAGCCCAGAAGGTCTAGCGAGGTGACCTGGTGACGATGACTCAAACTCGGAACAACTCCATCCCAATACCGATGAGATCCCAGCATTCCGTGCAACATCAAGATTCGAGGTGAGCCTTTGCCCTCAACCGTGTAAGTTAAAGGCTGGCTTTTCAGATCATTTTTAGACTGCTCGTGTCGGCATCCAAACAGACTCATAGTCAAAACTAAAAAAAATCTCCCAATAATTAAAAACGTCGATTCCTCTCTCATTTTACTTGCTCAGATATTTGTAATTTGTTTAAAATTTTTATAGTTAAAAATAGAGTAGATGGAATCAAAAACATCATTTGAAGAACTGGCAAAGCCGAAACTTTTAGGAGCGGGACTAAAGGGTTGATGTCTGTGTAGGACCAGCGACCAGAGGTTAGACCTATTTTTTCAGTTTCGACCGCAACGAACAATGCAATAACTTCAATAAAAATAAATGTTTTCCCATCAAACTTTTCAAAAAACAATTTGCGTTTGGAATAGGTCAAACATCCCGCAAGAAATATCACCAGAAATGTCAAAAGAACATCGCCAATGCTTGCTTTCACCATAGATAGCGGCAGAGCTGGAGTTGCTCGATGGTAAAAAAATGGGGCGCATTGAAGCCATTCCCAAACGAAATGAAGTGGAAAAGAGATAAGCATAATCAACCCAATAAATTTTAGTAACTGGCATTTGGTGGGCCTAGAGTGGCAAATAGAATTGAGCAAATCCTGTGTCATCGAAAACTCCGACGGTGTCGTCTGGACTGATCCCTAAGTGAGTGTACATATATCCAACCCGAACAAAAGCCTGATCTTGTATAAACAATTGCAATCCTGCGGAAAGTGACTTTTCGTCTTTCACACCAGGTCGCCCGTCATGGTATTGATCATACTGAAGCTGAAGACTCAATTTTCTTGGCTGAATGCCATAGTCCACCCTCGAAAAATATCCTCTGGTGTAATAATTTAGATCCATTAGGGAATCTCGGTCTTTTCCTTGCGAAAATTCAAGTGCCACATCAAATTTTTCCCATTTGACAGAATAGTCGACTGCTCCATGTTGTCGGTAAAGAAGCTGTGAGCGATCGGCCCCCCCCCCTGGATGGCGAGATCTTCTCGGAGTGTTCGGCATATAATCCAGAAAATTTGTGTAGGCCCAACTTTGCCCATCAAAATAAGAAAGCCCAATTTTCGAAGATGACAACTTTTGACTGAGTCTTAAAATAATCGGCAAGGAATTGTTTTTAACAGCTTTGTTGACCATTCCGATCGGTTGGGTTGATGAATTGGACACAATTTCTTCGGTAAACTGCGGTCCATCTGCAAGCCCCAACGTATAGTCTATTTCTCCAAATAAACCGGAGATCTCCGCGCCTCTATCCGTGATAAACCCCAAATTTTTTCGTGTTAAAGGATAGATCGGATTTGCTGGGGCATCCAAGACAGCATCAATCCCCCATTTGAATCGAAATCGCCCGATTTTAAAGGCTGTTCCAACAGGCAAAAAAGAAATATTAGAGAAAATTCCGTAAACGAACCCATGATCATCTCCGATTTGATCCTCAACTCCCGATAACAAAGAGGTCGGAAGCAGCTGTTCCGCTAGGATTGAAATATTGTCGCCAATGTTACCGGTGATATTGAGCTCATTCACATGAATCACGGTGCCAGGCGCATTCGGCCCGACCTTCATGTATCGAAGATCAAATAACACTCCCAAATTGAGACCACCAAAAGATCCAAGAGAAATATCGTCTTTTTTGGCTTCTTTTGCAGGTGCTTTATCAATTTTGGGGTCGCTGAAATCGAAGCCTTGAGCACTTACCGATTTTGCAAAAAAACTTCCTGAGAGAAATAGAGCGAGGACAAACAACTTTTTCATACTTTCCTTTCCAACAATCCTACCGCCCATGATTCATACAATATCCGAAAAGCCATACCTCCCCAGCCAATAACAGACATGATGCC
>JAYUCD010000247.1:0-15274 GCA_043740515.1 Bdellovibrio sp.
GCCAATTCTGACATCAAGGTCAGAGCATTTTCAGAACCGATGACTCCAGAAAGCCTTGCACTGATTTCTCGAGAATAACCTTTGTAAAGTTCATGATAGGCTGAAAAAACAAGTGCTCCATTTTGAACCAAAAGGCTGCTTCGATTCATTTTTCCGCGTTCCACCGCACCGAAGCTCCAAACAAAATCTTCACCTTCAACTTGAACTGAATTTTGAGTCGAACTCACTGCCAATTCGGAATTCTTTTTTCCAAACAAGGGCGTTCCATCGTTGTAAGTCGATTTGGGGGTTCTCTCGCTGAGGTAAGGACGAAATTTTTCAGTTGGAAGCTGCGTGATTTCAAATTTTTGTTTGAAGGCTCCACCACCTAGTCCAGAAAGCATGATCGAAGGATCTTTTACTGGAATTCGCGCTCGGTAATACTGGCGAAAGTCGCCGATGGTTTGTTGCCATCCGATTTTTTTGATCCATTCAGAAATTGTTTGCTTGTTGACCAGTGTCCAAGCCGTTAGAGGCGGTCTACCTTCGACAACAATCAAAGCATAATCTGGGCTTTTTGGATCCTCTACCATGTCCGTGAGATGAATTCTTTCAGGAGTCGCAAAAAACTCATAACTCATTCCCGACGGCAGCTCAGCATAAAACTGAATTGCTTTTTTTTCTGGCGCGGGTAGCACGTCTGCGAGCTTAGCCGGCTCATTCATCAAAATCACTCGCCCAGGCTCTGGGGTTCGAGGGACAACGGCCAGGCTGGGTCCGTTCGCAGTTTTGTTAATTTGGTATTGCTGAGTGCAAAGCCGCGTTTGCCCGGCCCCTTCAGTTTTTGAAAAGCAAAAATGGAAAGTGTCCTCCAAGCTCCAAAATGGCGACGACACTTGAGCGTCCCGCAGGCCGAAAGGAATTCGAAACAGCGGCGATTTGAGAAACTCTTCTTTGCTGATTTTCGCCTGAATCATTTCTTTTTGCCACAGGCTCAGTTGATCATTCCAAATTTTTAAAGCTTTTGTATCAATGCTGATTTTCCAGATGGTATGACCGGTTCGAGAAATCAATTCAAGTTCGCCTTCCGCTATCATGTGCTCTGGCCACTGGAATAAGAGAACCCAGTCTTTCAAACTTCCGGGTTCGGCCGCTTTGTTGAGACGCGCATCCATGCGATTGGCAGGCAACAATTTGAAATAAAAATTATCGGTATTGAGTTTGAGATCTCCGACCCGCAGCTCATCACCCTCAATTTGATATTCGAAGGTCATCCCAGGCGCTTCGACTCCGTGACCAAGCACATCGAAATTCATCGGAAGCGGTGTTTCTCGGGATTTCATCGAAGTGCGTGCAGAAACGGAAAAGCTGAACAGCGACAGCAAAAGCATTTGAAAGAGTCGGTTCAAAAGATTTCGGGCAGCACAATTGATCAAAACTTTTCATCCTTGAAGTCGTCTTTAAGTTGGCGTATTCACTAAAGCTTACAGAAAAGGAAATGGAATGTCTTCTACTCGAGTGATGTACAAGATGAAGGTCGCGCAAATCATTGACCACACTCCCAGTGTGCGAGAATTGGTGCTTGAGGCTACAGAGCCGAATCAATTTCTTTTCAAAGCAGGACAATTCGTCACATTGCATGTCCCGCATGAACCCAAACCAGCTTTGCGAGCTTACTCCATCGCCTCAGATGATCGTTCTAAAAATGGTTTTCGACTTCTGTTCAAATTTGTGGAAACAGGAGTGGCCTCGACCTTTGTCTGGAGCTTAAAAGGTGAGGAAAATCTTAACTTTACGGGTCCCTTTGGTCGAGTCTTTTTCAAAGAGCCGCCTTCGGCGCAAATTGTTTTTCTCAATACCGGAACAGGTTTATCGCAGCATTGTTCTTATCTGATGTCGAAAAAAGAAATTTTTCCTGATCTCAGTTACCGAATGCTTTTCGGCGTCAGAAACGAAGCTGAAATGTATTATCAACCTCAGCTCGAAAAATTGAAAAATCAACTCAAAGACTTTAAATACGATTTTGTTTTGAGTCGTCCTTCTGAAAAATGGCAGGGCAAAAAAGGCTACATCCAACATTTCATCAAAGAGTTTGATTATCTCAACAAAGAAACCACATTTTACCTCTGCGGCAACGGCGGCATGATCAAAGAGGTTAAGCAGCAATTGGAGCAAGATGGTTTCGACAAAACAAAAATCTTCTCAGAAGCCTTCGATTAGAGCTCTGGCAGAGCTCAGCTTTGCAGGTCTTCTCTGGGGATTCGGCTTCATCGGAACTGTTTGGGCTCTTCATTTCCTAGGCCCTTCGGCCATTTTATTTTATCGATTTGCCATTGCCTTTGTCGCAGGTTTCGCTCTTTTGATTTTATTTGGCACTAGCAAAAGTATTTTGATTTCCGAATTGAAATTGACTTTGATTCCTGGAATTTTCCTCTGGTTTACTTTGTTTTTACAAATCAGCGGACTTCAATACACCACTGCCATCAACTCCTCGTTTATCACAACCTTGTATGTGATCCTGGTCCCTTTGTTGCGCGCTCTGACGAGTAAGGAGCGGTTGGATTGGCTTCACTGGCTTTGCGTGGCTTTGGCTGTCATTGGAACGGCCCTGATTGTGAACCTGCAAAAAATGTCGACATTGAATTGGGGTGATCTTTTGACTTTGCTTTGCTCTCTCTTTGCGGCCATTCATATTCTCTCGATTGGTCAAAGAACTTTGCGAACAAAAAATGCTTTTGCATTTAATGTCTTTCAGTCGATGTGGGTTGCAGCTCTTGCACTTTTGACTTGGCCATTGACCGAGAGGTGGAGTCTAAGCTCCATGGACTCGAAAGCTTGGATTGGAATTTTAAGTTTGGGCTTTGGCTCTTCGCTGATCGCATTTTTTCTTCAGGTGCGCGCGCAAAAACAAATCTCTCCATCTGTGGCTAGCTTGCTTTTTCTTTTGGAATCTCCTTTTTCCTGCTTCTTTGCTTATCTTTTTTTGAAAGAAAAACTCGATCCTATTCAGTGGCTCGGAGCCGGACTCATTTTAGCAGCCTGTGCCTCGATTAGTTTTTTGACTCCCGACTTGTCAAAGTCCCCTGGTGACCACTAACCTCAAGCTGTGCTGAAAAAATTAATTTTTTTACCTTTCGTGATTTTAGCAGTGGGAACCTCCATTTGGTTTTTCATGCTCACATTAAATTTTGTGATTTCAAGTTTTCAAACTCACTGGCAATATTTAATCTTCGGTCTTCCCTTTTTAGCGATGGCTTTCGCCTACTTCGAAACATTTCAAAAACGAACTTGGTTTGGCAGCTCGGAAACAATCATCGCTGAAATTAAAACTCCGCGAAAGCATGTGCACTGGTTGCTAGCACCTTGGATTTTTGCCTCGACCTTGCTCTTTCATTTGTTCGGAGCTTCTGTGGGACGTGAATCCACTGCCATTCAAATCGGTGGCTCATTGGCAGAAACATTGGGACGCTCACTCAAAATTCCGGCAGACGATCGGCCCATCTTCATTCGCATGGGTTTAGCTGCTGGATTTGGAGCCGCCTTTGGAGTGCCATGGGCAGGCATGATCTTCGGAATTGAATCTCCCTTGCTCTTACGAAAAAAAGATTTGCTTCATCTTCCTTTTTTGGCTTTGTGCTCTTGGGGTTCTTATCGATGGGCCCATTTTTTAGGAATGAATCATATCCCGTGGAAGAATATTTCGCTCAGTTTCTCAGACTTGAACTGGTTTTCTTATTTTCAGCTTGGACTCTATCTGATCTTGCTGACCCTCAGCTATGAGATGCTGTTTCGATCAACTCAAAAATTTATCATGAAATCACCTTGGTGGGCTCGCTCTGGATTTGCTGGACTGCTGATTTTGCTTTTAACATTCATCCTTGGGAGCCCGACCTTTAACAATCTGGGTACTCCTTTGATTGAGTCATCATTCAATCAAACTTCACAGTTTGCACAGGCTTTGACAAAACTAGTTTTCACTTTGATCTCGACAGTTTCAGGTATGAAAGGTGGAGAAGTCACTCCTCTCATGTCCGCAGGAGCTCTGTTTGGTAGCTGGTTTGCTGGCACTCATTCGTCGATTTCTTTTCAAATAGGCGCAGCATTGGGATTGGTCAGTTTATTTTGCTCAAGACTGCGCATCCCGCTGACGGGAATTTTTATGCTGATCGAAATATTCAATTGGCAGATAGCACTTTTGGCCGCTCCGATTTTGATTCTCACCGAAATCGGTCAGCGTATAGTTTTTGATCGATCGGTCGAAGAATCCAAGGCTGGCGAAGAGCGACGTTCATGATTCGCCGATTTCAATAAGGGCTTGAGGTACTTGCCAGTTTCACTCTCGCTGACTTTGACAATTTCTTCCGGAGTTCCGGTTGCCACAATTAGTCCTCCATGTTTACCGCCGTCTGGCCCCAGATCAATGATGTGATCCGCACATTTGATCACTTCCAAATTGTGCTCAATGACCATCACGGAATTTCCTTGCTCGGCGAGTTCTTGCAAAAGCTCGACTAATTTTTTGATATCTTCAAAATGCAAACCTGTGGTCGGCTCGTCCAAAATATACAAAGTTTTACCAGTGCCGCGCTTTGATAATTCTTTGCTCAGCTTCACCCTCTGAGCCTCACCGCCTGACAAGGTTGTCGAGCTTTGTCCCAAAGTCATATAGTCCAAGCCCACTCGGTGCAAAGTCTCTAGTTTTCGATGAATGATTTTATGGTTCTTGAAAAAATCCAAAGCCTCTTCCACATTCATCGCTAAAATATCTGCAATCGATTTGCTGTTGTACTTGATCGCCAAAGTTTCTCGGTTGTAACGAGCCCCAAAACAAGTTTCACACTGAACAAAAACGTCAGCCAAAAAGTGCATCTCCATGCGAATTTGCCCGTGCCCCAAACAAGTCTCACAGCGACCGCCTTTGACGTTGAAACTAAATCGACCTGGCTCATAGCCCCGAAGTTTCGACTCGGGCAAATGAGCAAACAAATCGCGAATCAGCGGAAACAATCCGACATAAGTCGCCGGAGTTGAGCGTGGCGTGCGCCCAATTGGTCTTTGATTGATATCAATCACCTTGTCGATATTCTCCAAGCCATGAATGCTCTTGTAAGGTGATGGCTGTGCCGAATTGTCATAAAGTTTTTGCGCCAAAATTTTATACAAAGTATCGATGATCAAAGTGGATTTTCCACTGCCCGATACACCAGTGATCGCAGTGAAAGTTCCTAGCGGCAAAGTCAGATCCACATTTTTTAAATTGTTGCCGCTCGCACCTTTGACCGTCAGCGATTTGCCATTCCCATTTCGGCGAATCTTAGGAACCGGGATGCGCAGCTCGCCACTGAGATATCTGCCGGTCAGCGAATTCGGATTTTTCTCAATCTGATCTGGAGTGCCTTCCGCCATCAGATGACCGCCCAGCTTTCCAGCTCGTGGTCCCAAATCGATCACATAATCAGCAAATCGCATGGTGTCTTCATCGTGCTCAACCAGTAAAATCGTATTGCCACGATCTTTCAACTCGCCAATGATTTTAAGCAATCGATGATGGTCTCTTGGATGCAAACCGATCGATGGCTCGTCCATCACATACAAACATCCAATCAGAGAAGAACCAACCTGAGTTGCCAGTCGAATCCTCTGCGCTTCTCCTCCTGATAAAGTTCGAGAGGAGCGATTCAAAGAAAGATATCCGCAGCCCACTCGGAGCATATAATCCAAGCGAGACAAAATCTGCTTGGTGATTTTGTCGGCAATCATTTGCTCTTTGGCTCGGACCTGGAAAGAGGCGGTCATCCATTCACGTAATTCGGTGCAACCCATATCAGCCAATTCGGCGATATTGTGGCCAAGAATTCGAATGTTCAGACTTTCTTCTTTCAGTCGAGTCCCTCGACATGTTGAGCAGATTGAAAGGTCCAGCTCCTCACCCTCTTCATCATCTGAGATTTTCTTTTCGTTTTTGTATCGGTAGCGAACTCGCTCTAAAACTTTTCCGCCTTCACCATAGGTATAATCTTCTTCTTCCACCAAATCCAAAGTTCCCAAACCATTGCAAGTCGGACAAGCACCGCGAGGATTGTTGAAACTGAAAATACGCGGTTCGAGCTCAGGAAAACTGTAAGCACAGATCGGACAAGCATTGTGCAGGGAGCAGACAGTTCTCTCACCGCTAGTTGACTCGATCACCAAGCGACCTTGGGCCATGGTCAAAGCGGTGTTGATGCTCTCACTCAAACGCAAACGCACATTGTCTTTGATCACCAATTGATCGATGACTAAATCAATTTCATGCGTTTTTGTTTTGGCAAGCTTCTGCGCTTTTTCCAAGTCAATAAATTTTCCATCAACCTTGGCTTTGACAAAACCTTTGCGCGCCCACTTTTGAAACTCGGCCAGAAATTCGCCTTTTTTTCCTTGAGCCATCGGTGCCAGAATATAAAATTTGGAACCAGTTTCTTTTTTCAGGATGTCTTCTAAAATTTGCTGAGGAGTTTGACTGGTCACCGGAATTTTATGAACTGGGCATTCCGGAATTCCAATTTTTGCGTAGAGCAAGCGCAGATAATCATAAATTTCAGTGACTGTTCCAACTGTTGATCTGGGATTTGTGCTCACTGATTTTTGATCAATGGCGATCGCTGGGCTCAGTCCCGTGACCGAATCCACTTCTGGCTTTTTCATTTGCTCGAGAAAATTTCTCGCGTAAGCCGACAAACTTTCAACATAGCGCCTTTGGCCTTCGGCATAGATTGTATCGAACGCAAGCGAGGACTTTCCACTTCCACTCAAGCCTGTGATCACCGTGATTTGATTTCTTGGAATTCGTAAATTCAGGTCTCGCAGATTGTGTTCGCGCGCACCCTTAATAATGATTCCGTCAAAGTCTTCAGCCATAAGGTACAGAATCTCTGATCTCGAATGAAAAGTCACCAGGAAGCCTGAAGCTTATGTTAACTTTCACAGCCCCCGAGGCTTTTTTCTCTGACAATCCGTGCAAACTCCGTAAAGCTCTAAGACATGCGAGGTCAGCTGAAAACCAAATTGCTTTGCTACTTTTTCCTGCAGCTGTTCGATGTGAGAATTCTCGAACTCACAAATCTTTCCACAGGTGATGCAGGTCAAATGATCATGATGCGATTTTGGAGTCAGCTCATAGCGAGCTGGCAATCCACCCATTCGAACCTCAGTTACAAAGCCGTTCTCGGACAAAGTTTTCAAGAATCGATAAACGGTCGCAAAGCCCATGTCGGAAAATTTCTCGCCCACGGCCTCAAAGACTTCTTGAGCTGTGACGTGAGCTCGGCCTTGATGCAAAGATTCGAGAATCATCAAGCGCTGATCGGTCACCTTTAAATTCATGGCTCGAATCATTTGCTTAAAAGCTTTTTCATCCAGCCGCTCGCGCTTGAAAATCTTCTCACCGCCACTGCTGGACCGAGGCAGATTTGGAATTTTCGTATTCTCTTTTAAATTTTCCATCATAAAATATTGTCCTATTTAAGATTTTAAAAATCGAAGTGACACAAAGAAGAAACTCATTCAAAGCTCTGAAGTTCAAGCCCTCGGCAGACCCGGCTCACAGCATCGTGCGGGTGAAGACTCTCGAGATGACTCATTTGCGCAATGAAATCCACGACTCGCGAATCGGCAAGCAAAGCAGTTTGCACTCGGCGAGCAGCATCCTCGCAGAACATCAAATTTTGACCATTGCGAAGTGCAAAGGCTTGCTCGTCTTCTCGCTTCACCACTGTTTGCACAGGCGTCTGCAAAGCGATCTCAACTAAATCAACCAACGACTCATATGTAAAATCACTACCGGCTTGAACCTGAACTTTGACACGTGCTTCGCTCCGCTGCGCATGGGGAGTGGCGACAATTCCGCGACTGGTTCCGAGAAAATCGAAGACCTCTTTAAAATCTAAATTTTGTCCGCGGAAATGGTCTTTGAAATTTTCTTGAATCAACTGCCGAGAAAGAGCCGCTGACGCAGGGCAAGTGCTCGAGTAAGTGACCACCGTCTCTAAATAAAATTTAGCTGACTGACCGCGCTCCTGCAAGCCGCTGATACGAACTGGATAAGTTCTCCAACCCTTGTTGTCTGATTTGAGAGCCCGACGCTCGATCAAGGCTTGAAAATCAATCTCAAGCTTCGCTTTCTCCGACAGACCTTCATGACTTCGCAAAAATTTTTCCAGCACTCGTTGCAAAAGCGAAAAATCGAGTGGCGCTTGTGAAAGCTCATCTTGCAAATCTTTGAACAATCGGCTCATGTGAATGCCGCGAGATTCTTGGTTTTCCAAACTGACCCAAGTTCCGGCACGAGCTGCGGTTCGATAATTTTGACCTTGTTGATCCTTCAACAAAAGTGGAACTTCGATCCCGCGCATTCCAACCCAATCCAGAGCTCCCGAGAGGCGCAGATCCGGTCGTTCTTTAGCCACATCAGGCATGCTATCTGTTTGCGGCGGCAAAGAATTGGAAATTTCAGAATTTGAATCATTCGAATTTTGAATCATGGAAGACTTTTTACCCGATATTCAGCCGCTTGGCTTCATTTTCTTGAGAATGATTATCAAAATATTGAAATGCTTTCACAAGTTCATTACCATGGCTCCATGACACCCTTGGTCTTGGCCAGCACCTCAAGTTATCGAAAACAGCTGATTTCTCAGCTGGGTCTTGTCTTTAAAGCTCAAGCTCCGCGCTGTGATGAGGACACTTTCAAGGCCAAAATTCAAGATCCACGGCAATTGGCAGAAACTCTCGCCTGGGAAAAAGCTCACAGCCTGGCAAACCAAAACAATTGTGTGATCGGCGGCGATCAAGTCGTCGATCAGAATGGCCAGATTCTAGGCAAAACCGGAAGTGCGGAAAAAGCCTGCGAACAACTGTGGAACATGCAGGGCAAATCCCACCGTTTGATTACCGCACTGAACGTGATTTACAAAGGCAAAGCTTATCCAATGATTGATATCACGCTGATGAAAATGCGTCCTTTGAGTCAAACGCAAATCGAAAAATATGTGCAGATCGACCAACCCCTTGACTGTGCAGGCTCTTACAAGTTTGAAAAATCTGGAATCTTGCTTTTTGAATCGGTGACCTGCCAAGATGCCAGTGCCATTCAAGGGGTTCCCATGATTCAGCTGACCAACTTGCTTTTTGAACTGGGCTTTCCCATATTAGTTGAGTCACAATCTGCCGAGAAAAAGGAGTCACGATGAGTTCTCAAAATACCAGCCTGGATAAATTGCACGCACTTGCTTTGCACGCCAGAATTCACTCTCACTCTCCGTATTCCAATCACAAAGTGGGAGCTGCCCTTCAACTGTCGAGCGGTGAAATTTTCACTGGTTGCAATGTTGAAAATGCTTCTTACGGCGGAACCGTCTGTGCTGAGCGAGTCGCAGTCTGGAAAGGCGTGAGTGAAAAAGGCAAAATTCAAATCGAAGACGTGGTGGTCGTGACCGATGCGGATCAGGCCTGGCCTCCTTGTGGTTTTTGTCGCCAAGTCATGGCTGAATTTTCCTACCCAGGCACCATGATTCATTTGGCAAATCTCAAAGGCGTTCAGCGAAGTCTTAAATTTGACGACCTTTTCCCCGAGAGCTTCCATCCCTCTTATTTGAGTCATCCTCAGAAAAAACCAACTTAAGCTCGACAGAAGTCAGACGGCCAGTCCAATTCTGTAACTGGACGGCCTCCCCTTTCTCGCAAATATTGCTAAAATCAGAGGATGCAAAATCTGCTTTTTGTTAGCTTTATCAGCTTCTCATTTTTTTCCCATTTTGCTTCGGGCGCAGCGAATCCTCCACTGCGTATCACGATTGATCCGGGTCACGGTGGAACTGACACGGGCGCGGTCTACGGTCGGGCCAACGAATCTGAAATCGCTCTCAAAGTGGCGCAAGAACTCAAAAATATTTTAGAAAAAAATCATAGCTTCGCTGCTTCATTGACTCGGGATAATAACAAAAATTTAAGCCTCTCTGACCGTGTTCACCTGGCGGAACAACAACAAGCGGATTTATTTTTAAGTATTCATGCCAATGCATCGCCGGACTTGCGAGCCCGCGGCACTGAATTTTATTTTCAAAATCATTTGCCGCCGAATGAAGAATCATTATTTTTAGCTAATGCCGAAAACGAAATCCTCAAAGACAAAACTCACGAAACCGAATCTGCACAAGCCCCAGCCGAAGTAGAGGACATGAGCAAATCAAGTGATGTGCGCGCCATCGTCGACGATCTCAAGCGCCACACCAAAATGCGCAGCAGCTTCACTTTGAGTGAAAAATTAATGAATCGATTTCAAGCCTCCCACATTCGGCAGGCGCCCTTTTTTGTGATTTCCAAAACTCACATTCCTTCTGTCTTGGTCGAACTGGGATACATTTCCAATCCCAAAGAATCCCAAGCTCTCATTCAAAGTAGCTATCAAAAAGAAATTGCACAGAAAATCTACCGGGGACTTCGAGATTATAAAGAAATGGTAGACAAGGCAGAAGTCGGCCGTCTACATTAGCCCGCATGCGCACAGATGGACGAAATTTCTCTCAGCTCCGACAGGTTCAAATAACTCCTCATGTTTCTGAATACGCCGAAGGCAGTGCCTTGGTGGAATTTGGTCGCACCAAAGTTCTCTGCACTGCGAGCTATGAACCAATGACTCCGAAATGGTTGCAAGGCACAGGATCTGGTTGGATCACTGCCGAGTACGGAATGCTTCCTCGCGCCACTCATCAGCGAATCAAGCGCGATAAATCTCTCACTGGCGGTCGCACTCAGGAAATTTCTCGCCTGCTTGCACGAAGTCTGCGCGCTGCTGTTGATCCAAAGATTTTAGGTGAGCGACAAATCACCGTTGACTGTGATGTTCTTAATGCCGACGGCGGGACAAGAACCGCAGCAATCACTGGCGGCTTCGTCGCTCTGGCTCTGGCGCTCAAGAAATTGCATGACGTCAGCGAAATTCGTCAGTTGCCTTTGATCAATTATGTTTCAGCGATCAGCGTGGGTTTGCAAAAAGACCAGGCGCTGCTTGATTTGAATTACGATGAAGATTCCGGAATCGGCACAGACATGAATTTTGTCATGACCAACGAAGGAAAATTTATCGAAGTGCAAGGCACGGCTGAGCAATCACCCTTCACAAAATCACAACTGATGAATATGCTCGAAGTGGCGCAAAAGGGTTGCGAAGAATTGTTTCTCAAACAAGCCGCTATCATTGGTTCTTTTTATCCACTGAAATAATTTTCAACAATTCCGCTTGCGAAAGAAAATTCAGGTGAATCTATGCATGAAATGTGGATCGCCACCGGCAACAAAGGAAAATTAGGAGAATTCAAACTTCTCTTTTCCAAAGAGCTTCCAGAGATGCCTGTTTTTTCAATCGCCGACTTGAAAGTTTTTTCAGCTCCTCCAGAAAATGGCCAAACATTTTTAGACAACGCACGCATCAAAGCAAAAAGTTTAAAAGCTCTGAAGCAAGGACAGTGGGTCATGGGAGAAGACTCCGGTTTGGAAGTCGAAGGCCTGGGAAACCTTCCAGGCATTCACTCGGCCAGGTACGCCGGCCCCAAAGCTGCAGACAGCGAAAATATCGCCAAACTTCTGAAGATGATGCAGATTCGTGCCGTTGGAACCCGAGCCGCACAATTTCAATGCTGGATGGTGGTTTATTCGCCTGATGGTGAAGAACTGATTTTCAATTCCCAGTTGAAAGGTCAGATTGCAAAAACCACGGCTGGTCAACACGGTTTCGGCTACGATCCTGTTTTCATCCCTGAGAATGAAACAAAAACTCTCGCTGAATTGGGGAGTGGATTCAAAAGTCGCATCTCCCATCGCGCCAAAGCGACTTTGCAATTGATTGAAAAAATTAAAGCCTAAAGCGTGGTCTGCTCGCTCAGCTGATCACTCAGTTGCGAGTGAAATTCAGCCCGAGGCTCAAAGGAAGATCCTTGTCGCAAATCTTCGCGTGATTCGAAAATTCGAAAAATCCGTGGACCCAAAAAAATTTCGATCTGTCTCCGCACGTTGTGACTGGGGCGAATCAAAGCAATCTCTCCGCCACTTTTCTTGAGCAATCGATTTTGCGATGACAAAAAAGTGAGCACTTGTAAGCTTAAAAATTCAGCTTGTGAGAGATCCAAGGCAATCTGTGAATTTTGCCGCATGAGGGAGCTGAGACTTTGAATCAATTGGCGATCATTGAAGGCGTCGACTCGGCCAGAGATACCGAATCCCATCCATCCAGAAAGTTCAAAAGTCGCCAAAGTCGTTACCATATTGGCTGACCATCGCAATTTCTTCTCTCTTTTGTCAATCAAGAGGAAGTTCGACATTGTCAAAAGAGCTCGCCTTAAGCTAAGAATAAGACCACCGCTTAAGCCTGGGAGATCGTGAAATGAAAGGTCTGAAAATCTTTTCTGGAAACTCAAATCCCCAACTGGCGCATAAAATCGCAGCCTCCGCTCAAGTTGAGCTCGGGCACTGCCAGCTCAGCTCCTTTGCGGACGGCGAAATCCAAGTCGAAATTCATGAGAGTGTGCGCGGACAGCATGTCTTCGTGATCCAGAGCACTTGTCCTCCAGGTAATCAAAATTACATGGAATTATTCATCTTGATGGACGCTCTTCGCAGAGCTTCGGCCAAATCCATCACTGCTGTGATTCCCTACTACGGCTATGCCAGGCAGGATCGCAAAGTCGCTCCCCGAGCGCCTATCACCGCGAAATTGATGGCAGATTTGATCACCACAGCCGGCGCCAGCCGAGTCGTTTCTCTCGATTTACATGCCGCCCAGATTCAAGGTTTTTTCAATGTGCCGGTGGATCACCTTTTTGCAACTCCCACCCTGTCTCGAGCTTGGCGCGAGCAAATTGGCAGCGGCAATGAATTTGTTGCAGTGAGTCCCGATGCCGGTGGAGTCGAGCGCACCCGAGCTTTCGCCAAGCGAATCGAATGCCCCATCGCAATTATCGATAAGCGAAGGTCCGGTCCCAATGAGGCTAAGGCTCTGCATTTGATCGGTGATGTGACTGGCAAAACTGCCATCATTATTGATGATATTATTGATACCGCTGGAACTCTCACACAAGCAGTTGACAGCCTTTACAAAAATGGTGCAAAACGTGTGTTCGCCGTTGCAACGCATCCGGTTCTTTCGGGTCCCGCGATTTCAAGAATCGTGGAAAGCCCCATCGAAAAAGTGTGGGTGACAGATACGATTCCCCTCAGCGAAGCAGCGCGAAACAGTGGAAAAATCGAAGTGGTTTCAGTGGCGCATTTGTTGGCTGAAGCGATCAAGAGAATTCACGGCAACGATTCAGTCAGTTCTTTATTTGATTAGCAGTTGGAGAAAAATATGAGCCAAAGACACGACCTCACAGTAGAAGCCCGCGAAACCGGAAAGCACAACAGCCGAGCACTTCGCCGCGACCGCAAAGTTCCCGCTGTTGTTTATGGCGCCACTGAGCCCACAAGCATCATGATCGATGAATCTTCTGTGATTAAATTCAATGTTCGCGCGCACGAAAACACTCTTTTCAATTTGAAAAGCAAAAATTCAAAATTGAACAGCGTTGTCGTTCTTTTGAAAGAAGTGATTGTTCATCCAGTGACTCGACGACCACAACACGTTGATTTGTATGCTTTGGACTTGAAAAAAATGGTTCGCGTTTCGATCGAAGTGAAGCTCGAAGGAAAACCAATCGGTTTGGCTGGCGGCGGTTTGTTGAACGTGGTCAACCGAACCATCGATATCGAATGTTTGCCTACCGAAATTCCTGAGCGTTTCACTGCTGATATTTCTGGTCTAGATGTTGGAGATGCATTGCACGTTTCTGATTTGAATATTCCTGAAGGTATCAAAGTCATGTCAACTCCAGACACAACAATTGCAGTTGTGAATATGTTTGTTGAAGAAGCTGTTGCTGCTGTTGTGACTCCTGCTGCTGGCGCGGCTCCTGCTGCCGGTGCTGCAGCTCCTGCTGCTGGCGCTGCGGCTCCTGCTGCTGCTGGTACAAAAGCTGCCCCTGCTGCTGCTGGAAAAGCTCCTGCTGCTGCCAAAACAGATAAAAAATAATCTGAAAGTTCGATGATCATTTTAGCTGATCATTTGAAAAAAATGAAAATTAAAAAAAGCGGTGTCAAAGCCGCTTTTTTCTTTTGAGGAAATGAAGCATGCATTTGATTGTTGGTTTGGGAAATCCCGGTTCGAAATATGCGCTCACTCGGCATAATATTGGATTTATGGCAGTCGATCTTTTTGCGACGGGAGCGGGAAATCCGCCTTGGCGCGAAGAGCACAATGCGCACACTTGCAAATTTCAGATGGATGAAGAGACGATTCTCTTGGTCAAGCCGATGACCTTTATGAATTTATCAGGCCAGTCGGTGCAAGGACTTTTGCAATTCTACAAAATTCCTGTCGAGAAAATGATTGTCGTTCAAGATGATATCGACCAGCCCTTTGGCGGCATTCGCTTCCACAAAAACCGCGGACACGGCGGCCACAACGGCATTCGCAACATCAGTGAGCTGCTCGCATCACCCGATTACATTCGACTGAAGCTCGGGGTCGGTCGCCCACCTCATCCTGAAATGTCAGTCGCCGATTATGTTTTGCAAAAGTTCTCAGGCGAAGAGCAGAGCAAATTGCCTGACTTTTTAAATAAATCAGGCGATGCTCTCGAATCTGTGATTTTTGAAGGTCTTTCCAAAGCGTCCACCAAATTCAATGGCGCGCTTTCTTTTGAATGAGGTGATCGATGGCTTTGCAAGTAGGAATTGTCGGACTGCCGAATGTAGGAAAGAGCACTCTCTTTAATGCTCTCACATCAGCCAAAGCTGAAGCTGCCAACTATCCTTTCTGCACCATCGATCCCAATGTAGGAGTCGTCACCGTCCCCGACCCGCGCATGGATCAGATCATTCAATTTATCAAACCCCACAGCGTGATTCCGACTGCCATGGAATTTGTTGATATCGCCGGCATCGTCAAAGGCGCAAGCCAAGGCGAGGGTTTAGGCAATCAATTCCTCAGTCATATCCGCCAAACCGATGCGATCGTGCATGTGGTCCGCTGCTTCGACGATCCAAATATCATCCATGTTGCCGGTTCCGTCGATCCTCTGCGAGACATGGAAATCATCAACACCGAATTGATGTTGGCTGATCTCGATTCCGTCGAGAAAAAAATCAAGCGAGTCGAAAAAATGGCTCGCACCACGACGGACTCGAAATTGAAAATGGAATTCGATGTGACTCAACGAGTGTTTGAAGC
>JAYUCD010000248.1:0-6945 GCA_043740515.1 Bdellovibrio sp.
CACAAGATGTTTTGATTCGAATTCAAGCCACTCCGAATCCCAACGCCTGGAAATTTGTCTTGGATCGGCCTGTCTTGCTCGAGGGAAAAGCGACTTACTCGACATCCGAAGAAGCTTATGGAAATCGATTGGCTCTCGATTTGTTAGCGATCGAAGGAGTCAAGCAAGTCCATTTTTTCCAGAATGTTGCGACAGTAACTCATCGAATGGATTCGGATCCGGATCAAATTCAAAAGCAAGCTTGCTCTGTGATTCAGACTCGGTTGCCAGTGCATGATCCCAGCTTCGGAATCACAAAGTCAGTGCAGGAGCTACGTAAGAATTTGCCAGAAGATGTTCAGGCGATTGAAGCCATTCTGGACCGAACGGTGCGCCCGGGGCTTCAAGGCGACGGCGGAGATATTCAGATCCTCAAGTATGAGGACAACAAAGTTTATGTACATTATGAGGGGGCTTGTGGGACTTGTCCCAGCTCAACAACTGGAACTTTGATGGCAATCGAGGGGATTTTGAGAGACGAATTCAACGCTCAGGTTGAGGTTATTCCGCTTTAGTTACAGACTTGGCAACTGATGAGTTAGAAGCCGGACTTCGGGAATTGTCGACTTCTGGTTTTGAAGCTTTGGCATAGGCTAGGCCAAACAAAAACAGAAACATTCCAATTGAGATCGCTAAGGGCTTTTGCATTTCTATCCAATCTTCTTACTGCTGCACGTTTTTAATCATCTCAGCACTTGAGGACTTCTTCAAGGCTAGTTCTCCAAGCGCGACTCCCGAAGTTTTTTGTTCCTCGTTCTCATTCATTTGTTCATTCGAGTTGGTCGCAAAGGATCCGGTGCCTGCATACTGAACGCCGCTCGCAGAGCCTGAGACATGGATCGAAATTGTTTTGAGTTCGCTCTCTTTTGAGACATTCAAAACAGAAATATCTGTTGTCGCAGTTTGTCCGGCCTTGAGATTCGGCCAAGAATCCTGCAGCTGTCCGCTCACCACCGTGACGTCCGAGGGCAAACTCCAATGAAAGTTAACCTCTCTGTCGACTGACTGATTGAGCCTCACTTCGGCTCTCAAATGCAGTTCTTGATCATCATGAGTGGGCACTCCACCGACTGCAAAAATTCGCACATCCATTGCCGAGTGAGCTTTGCCAATCATCGACTCCGACCAAGGCTTCAGTCTGAGTTTCGGAGCTGGTAGTGCCGATGCAGGTCCCCGAGACACAAAGTTCTGAAAAAACAGCGCGCCAAGGCCGCCAATGATCAAGCCACTTAAAACTAAAACCGATATTTTCTTTAAGGGCATAGACGCTCACTTCCCCCGTTGGTGTCCAAATAATATTTAGCCGTAGTTCTCACACTGTTGCTGTCGGCACGGACGTGAATGAGATAAATTCCGGCGGCATTCCCACTGAGATTGATCGTCTCAAGTCCGAGGCCTAATACTTCAGGATAAACCCGAGCACTGCTGGTGACCAAGGTTGAGGCGTCGCTGAAGGCATAGGCCTCTCTCCAAACGTAGAGATCCAAATCAGTCGGAGTTCCACTTGGAGTCGCTGCATACCTCAGGTTGACGATGCTATGAGCAGCCGTACCGTCATAATTGTAAGTATAAAAGTCATTGGTGCTAGCATAATTGTCGACGCCCGCAATCCCTTGCAAATTCCAGGTACAAGTCGCAGCCGCTTGAGGAGTCAAAGGCAAAGAGTACTCGACTAAATCGGAGCGCTGACGTTCATTTAAAATCACATTGTCGTAATCAGTCACAGTTGTCGGCGCATTAGCTGAAAGCAAAGCTCGCATAAATTGATTAAACAAGCCGATGTTTCGAAAGTGCACGTTGGTCGAGCGAAAGCCATTGACAGTGTCAGTGAAGACTTTCCAAATGGCACCGAAGCCCGTGTTCGCACCGTAAGCATCACCCACTGGTTTGGGAATTTTCGGAGTCATGGTATCCCACAGAGCACGGGAAACCGAAACTTCGCGAAAAATCCCCTCGCCCAAATAAGTCGAACCGCTCACGGCATCCTGTCCAGCAACAATCACTTCCAAATCCAAGTTAACGTTGATGCCAGTTCCGCCCGGGCAGCTCGCATTGCCCTTGGTGTCCACGTATCGCGAATCGTTACGAACCGCGCTTTGTAAAAAGTTGGCCCAGCCCTCAGACCAAGCTAAGCGCGGATCAATAATTTTATTTCCATTGTGCGATCCGCCGGGTGAGTCACTGAAAGCAAAAGTTTTCTCGAGAAAATGGCCGTACTCGTGAATGATCACTGAGTTGTCAAAGTGATCCGTATCGACGCAGGTGTCGCCGTTCACTCCGCCCATCAAATAAATTCCAGTAGCCATGCCAAGTGAGCTCTGATCTTGCGCAATGAAAAAGGAAATAGAGGCAGTGGGTGAGCCATAATAAACCCCCGGACTCAAGCCTGGCTTCCAAAAGACACGCACTTTTGAAATCGAGCCATTGAAGGCCGTGCAAACTCCTGTCATCGTCGGGCAGTCGGTCGATTTTGTGCGGATGAAATCGTTGGCGATGTAAATTTGATCAAGGATATTAAACGCGCCACCTTCCAAGCTGCCGGTGTAGCTGGCAGGATTCAAAGTCGCAGCCTTTGTTGTCTCATTCCCTGCAAGGGTAAAGCTCGTCGAGATTTGATAGGGCGCCATCGAGGTTGAATTATCCAGAATGCTCGCTCGAACAAGCGAGTTATCAGCCCGGGAAAGGACTTTCAAAGTGTAAGTTCCTGCTACCCGAGGAATGGCGACGCTCACAGCTCCAGTGAGAGAAGTCTGTCCACACTGAACGATTGTGCCGTTGCTGTCGAGGATTTGGACCTCGGCGGCACGGATCGCTGCGGTTGCAGTTGTGGTCAATCCAAAATTTGGATCAACAACCCAATATTGAAATTGTGCAGTGGCCGTGATGGTCGTTGATGTTGTGGGACTTGAGATTGTGCTACAGTATGGAGCCTCTGCTCCGATGGGACCGAAAGCAGGATTGCCGCTGCCAGAAGGCGGACTGGGAGAGGCATTGTAGCCGCCGCAACCACTGAGCCCCGCCGCCAATAAAATAAGAACTGCATACTGCAATCTGAACATACCTTATCTTTTCGGCATGTTTCGGAGAGAGCTCGATTGTAAAAAAATAGACAGTTGGGGAAAGATTCTCAGTTCGAGACGAGCCTGAGTCTAAACAGAATTTTAGGCAAAAAAAGTCCCAGAAAGGTGTGAAACAATAACCCCGAAAATGCTAAAGTGGGTAACCATGATAACAACTTCAGGCTTCTCAATACGAGTTGAGCTTGCACACCATTGTCAGGGACAGTCCCCTAAAATATGCTTGTCGGGTTATTTTTCTTACACTTCCTGAGACCCAAAATCATACTACCTCAAAGCCCGGAAAGTGGGAAGGTCCAGTCAACTTTTCTGGCTCAAAATCCGACTAATGAACTATGAGTTATTCCAAGCTAGATGCGATCTTCCCATTCTTTATTTTTTTCTATGGAATATTGCTTATTTTTGTGCTGGAAAATAAGACTCTTGACAAGCTCGCACGCGAACGAATGCCGGAGCTAGGTGCGACTCTACGCGGCCATAAAAATTTGGCTTGGGTCTGCTTATTCACTGGCGGTTTGTGGTCGCTGCAAAACATCTTATTTTCCTGACGGATTCTTGACGGATGGAGCTCCCTTCCGTACCTTCCATTCGATGAACGAATCTCCCGCTTCCAACCAACTTGCGCTGGGTGAAAATCTGGCGGAACAGCAAAGTTCGACTCCCGCTGTTCTCAGCGTTGAGCAGTTAAATCGGCAAATTCGTCAGCTGATCGAAGGCGAGCTGGGCTTGGTTTGGGTGCAAGGTGAAATCTCAAATTTCAAGGCTCACACTTCGGGTCATCATTATTTCAGTCTCAAAGACTCCAAAGCGCAAGTCAGCGCCGTCATGTTTCGCGGCTTTAACTCGCGCTTGAAATTCAAACCGACAGATGGATTGGAAGTCATCGTCCGAGGCCGAGTTTCAGTTTATGAACCTCGTGGCTCTTACCAAATTATCTGCGAAATGATGGAGCCCGTGGGTGCCGGAGCTTTGCAAAAGGCTTTCGAGCAACTGAAGGAAAAATTAAAATCCGAAGGTCTCTTCGAATCGGCGCGCAAGAAAGCCTTGCCAGCGCTGCCACGACATATTGCGATTGTGACTTCACCAACCGGGGCGGCGATCAGAGATATTTTAAATGTTTTGAAGCGACGAAATCAATCTGTACAAGTCACGATTGTGCCAACTGTAGTTCAAGGAGAAGCGGCAGCGCCTCAGATCTGCGAAGCACTTCGTAAAGCCAGTCGCTTGGAAAATGTTGACGTGATCATTATCGGTCGAGGCGGCGGATCGATCGAAGATCTGTGGGCCTTCAACGACGAGACTTTGGCGCGCTTGATTGC
The DNA here is from genome assembly GCA_043740515.1 of Bdellovibrio sp. Taxonomy (GTDB): domain Bacteria; phylum Bdellovibrionota; class Bdellovibrionia; order Bdellovibrionales; family Bdellovibrionaceae; genus 21-14-0-10-47-8. The sequence continues at coordinate 4,436 of JAYUCD010000248.1, forward strand.
TGCTTCGACGATTCCGATTATTTCTGCTGTTGGACATGAGATAGATTTCACGATTGCCGATTTTGTGGCTGATCTGCGTGCGCCGACTCCCTCGGCCGCAGCTGAATTGGTCGTCAAGAACACGGCGGATCTTTCTAGCAAACTGCTCTCGCTCAATCAGATGCTCCGCTTTGCTATGAGCCGAGTTTTAAAAATGGAGCAGCAGAAGTTGCAATCCTTGGCTTCGAAACTTGTCGATCCCAAACGGCGTTTGCAAGATTTGATTTTGCGCAATGATGAGCTGTGGAATCGGCTTCAGCAATCGATTCAGCAAGCAGTTGGGAAAAAGCGATTGGAACTTCAGGTGGCGGTCGAAAGTCTTGTCACTCCCGAGCAGCTGCTGTCTGAAAAACGCTCCCAGGTGCAGATGCTCAATCTGAAAATGAACAATCAGCTGCAAAAATTGCTTGAGAAGAGAAAAACAGATTTGAGTCGGATCATGTCTTTGCTCGAAAGCTTAAGTCCCTTGAAGGTCGTCGAACGCGGCTACTCAGTGGCTCGTAAAGGAGCTCAAGTTTTAAAAGATACAAAACAGATTAAAAAAGGTGATCAGGTCTCCGTGCAGTTGATGCGCGGCCAATTCACCGCCAATGTTGTTGATGTTCACGAATGAAAATTTCTGAATTGAAAAGGAGCCCGCATGGACTTTGAAAAAAAATTAGGCCGCTTAGAGCAGATCGTTCAGAAAATGGAAAAAGGCGATTCCAGTTTGGAAGATTCCCTGAAGCTTTTTGAAGAGGGCATTAAACTTTCCCGCGAGTGCCATGCTCGGCTCAATGAAGCGGAAGCTCAGGTCAAGATGTTGGTCGCTTTGGATGCGAGCGGAAAAGCCGTCACTGAAAACTTTACGGCCGTCGAAGAATAATCGAAATGAGTGCCGTTGACCGCAAAGACACCATTGATTCTTACATTGAGAGCTGGCTGAAAAGCTGGGAACTTCCTGAAGCCAAGGGCATTCAAAAATTGCAAGAAGCGATGGCCTATTCACTTTGTAAAGGTGGCAAGCGGTTTCGTCCCATGCTATCGCTTTTAATTGCCGAAGCATTTGCGGTTCATCCCAAAAAAGCATTGGCCTGGGCGACAGCGGTCGAAATGATTCACACGTATTCGCTGATTCATGATGATCTTCCTTGCATGGATAACGATGATTTGCGACGAGGAGTCCCGACAAACCACAAAGTTTTTGGAGAAACCACCGCTCTGCTTGCTGGAGACTCTCTTCTCACCGAGGCCTTCCACCTAATTTCAAGCGAGTACTCGCAAGAGCCTGCGATCGGTCTGAAACTGGTGGCGATTTTATCTTCGGCTGCTGGCTTGCTCGGGATGGTCGGCGGCCAAGCAATCGATTTGGAGTCTCAAAAATCGGCAGCCAGTTTCGAAGAACTGAAATTGATGCATCAATTAAAAACCGGCGCTCTGATTCGAGCCAGCGCAGAGGGTGCCGCCGTAATTTGCTGCCTGCCTTCGGAGAAAATATTATTTTGCCGAAAGTTTGGCGAAGATTTGGGAATGGCTTTTCAGTTAAAAGATGATCTTTTGGATTCGGCTGAAGAAATTGAAACCGGAAGTTTTCCGGCGCTCCTGGGCCTCGAAGGAACCACCAAATATTTAGATGAAATCAGTCAGTCGGCTTTGAATGCTCTGGCTTTGCTCGACATCGGTGAGGGACCACTGGTTGATCTCGTCGACTTCAATCTGTACCGCACTCAATGAAAAAACGACTGGATCTCTTGCTTGTTGAAAAAGGATTGGCGTCCTCTCGAACCAAAGCGCAGGACTTGATCAAATCGGGAAGTGTGTTCATCCTCACCGATCAGCGCAGAAATTTGGCCGCAAGCCCAAGTCAGCTGCTCGAAGACTCGGCACAATTCGAAATTCTTGAAAACGAACTGCAACGTTTCGTGTCCCGAGGGGGACTGAAGCTTCAGGGTGCCTTGAAGCATTTGCAACTTTCCGTCAAAGGCTTGGATGTTCTCGATGTGGGCATTTCAACAGGTGGCTTCACCGACTGCCTATTGCAAAATGGAGTTCGAAAGGTTGTTGGAGTCGACGTCGGTCACGATCAGCTCGACAGCAAATTGAAAAATCATCCACAAGTGACACAGTTCGAAGGAGTCAATGCTCGAGCACTCCATGCAGAGCCAGCGCTCATCGCGGTTATGCCCAAGACGGGATGGCCACTGATCGTCATTGATGTGTCATTTATTTCTCTGACTTTGATTTTGCCTTCTGTCGCTCAGCTCTTGAAACCGATGGGTTTGATTTTGGCTCTGGTCAAACCACAATTCGAAGTTGGGCCCGAGGGCCTCGGTCGTGGCGGCCTGGTTCGCGACCCCTCGCTCTATTTAAGTGTCGAGAAGAAAATTCGTGAAAAATGTCTTGAGCTCAATTTAACAGTCCGAGATTATCTGGACTCTTCAATCGAGGGAAAAGATGGCAACCGTGAATTCTTTATTTTTCTGCAAAAAACT
>JAYUCD010000249.1:0-21300 GCA_043740515.1 Bdellovibrio sp.
GCTCAAATGCAAAAAGAATTGGTGAATGAAAAAAAGTGGATTCCAGAAGATGAGTTTTTACAGATTTTTGGTTTGATCAAAGCCATGCCGGGGCCGGTGGCCTTTCAAATGGCTGTATTTTTTGGTTACCGCAGACAAGGTTTTGTCGGAGGAAGTCTGGCCGCAGTTGGTCTTCTCTTTCCGGCATTTGTTGCGATGATTGTGCTGGCAAAATTTTATCAAAATTTTTCAGATGTATTTTGGGTTCAATCCGTTATGAAGGGGATGGGCCTCGGAGCCTTCACTTTGATAGTTTGGGCACTGCGAGCTCTGATGTTGAGCTTTATGAAAAATATCTTTTTCTGGATCTTATTTTTAGCCGGCTTATTTATCGCTTTCACCACTGATTTTCCTGAGCCTGCTCTGATTTTAATTTTCGGAATGCTTGCTATTTCTGCTTCTCGCTTAAAAAGCCATCAACTGAATATTTTTGATCCAACTCTGATCACGCTTGCAGGGGTTTGCCTCAAAGCCGGAGCTATTGTTTTTGGAACCGGCTTGGCGATCGTGCCTATTTTGGAAGAGGATTTCGTCAATCGTCTGCACTGGCTGACGCATGCTCAGTTCATGGATGCAGTGGCCTTCGGTCAACTGACGCCAGGGCCAATCTCACTTTCGGTGACTTTCATTGGCTACCGAATGGCGGGCCTTTGGGGTGCGACACTCGCAACCATCTGCATCTTTTTGCCAGCCTTCGTGCATCAGGTGACCTGGTTTCCGCGTATGCAAAATTGGCTTTCAAAACAAAACTGGATTCACGATTTCACCTTAGGTGTCACGGCTGCTGTCTGTGCAACGATTGTCTTTTCGCTTTCTCATCTGAAACAAGGATGGGGAAAAACCGAAATCTCAATTGTCATGGCCTTGCTCATCGTGATGAATTTCACAAAACTTCCATCTTGGTCAGTGATTCTTATCGGAGGAGCGGTGACATGGGGAGCTAGCCTTGTCGGCCAATAAAGTGCATGCGGTAGAGATCCATCACTGCTGCGATAATATTATTCTTCACAGGTTCTGTCAGTCCTACGAATTGAATTCCACAGGTCAATGGCCCTTTGCCATGATTCTCGGCTTTGATATGGCGAACTGACCCGACAAGCGTAATGGGCAAGCGATCAGACATAAAAAGATGGCCTTTCAACTCGTCATGAGATTTGAGAGGAATGATTTTAGGATCGACCTGGATTCGACAGCCGCCACCTGATAAATCCATCAAAGGAATGGCTCGTTTTAAGGTCTTGCCATTTAAGGAGACCATTTCGAAAAAAGCCTGAATCCCAGTTGGAATGTGAATGCGGTAATCTTCTCTTCGTTGCAAATGATAAAGCGGGGACTCCATAGAAATACTCATTTGATCACCCGAAGTCTGGTAATCGCTTTGAAAGAAGTATTTTTCTCCGCCGACAAAAAAAGTCAAAATGAGATTTCCATTTGGCGGGGGAGTGTGGTGACCATTCCCGGTGATTTTGCAGTTTACTTTTTTCCCAGATTCCTCATGAGCGAGCAGGACAAAAATTTCTGAGGAAGGCTCAGCTAATTTCGCTAGAATTTCACCACGGGCTTTGACCAAGTCAGAAAAAAGTCGATGCTTCTCTGATCCATCGTTGATGCGAGTAAAAATATCAGCAGCAGGTAACATTCCCGACATTATTTCATTTTAAGCTGACGGCTGCCTTTGTAAACCTTTTTATGTATGGAAGGACCAGGGAGCTAGCCCTTTCGAAAGCTAGCAGCGATTGCGGCTCCAATGAGAATCACATACCAAGTGAGTAGGATCCACAGTAGCAAGGCTGGAAGAACAGCAAAACTTCCATAAAGTTTATTCCATGAAAAAAAGCTCTGACTGAGCCATCGAAAGGATCGGAACAGTCCAATCAGTCCAATCGTTCCAGATAATGCACCTACGGTTGCTGCTCCAAGCGAAACTTTTGTATTAGGAACAACCTTGTAAACAAAATAAAGCACTAAAAAGAGAATTCCATTGTTAATCCAATAATTCGGAAGAACTGAATTGCCAGACGCCATAAATTTCATCGAGCTCACAGCCACATAAACAGCTAGACCAGCTGGAAACAACAGAAGCACAAACCAATAATAAAAAAGTCTTTGGAGGAAGGGCCTTCGGCTTGGCAAATTCCAGATACGATGAAGTCCTCTTTCCATATTATTAATTAGCAAAATAGAAGTCAGAATCAAAGCCAAGGCTCCCGCCGTTCCCATTCGGCCGGCTTGAACACGGCTGAAAACTTTGCGGATAAACTGAATTCCCTCGGTGCCCATTGGACTTTGGAAATAATCCAAAGCTAGCGCCTCCACTTTAGGGTAGAGAGCTTCGAAGCCATTGATGTATTGGAGTGTTGCCAAAGTGACAGCCAAGAAAGGAATGATCGAGAGAACTGTCGAAAAAGAAAGTGCCGATGCAACCAGCTGTATTTCGCCCTTTGCCAGCAATGCAAAAAAGTTTTTAAGTGGCTTCAAGCGATCAACTTTCGTGAATACGGTCCTGATTGCTTTTCTTCAGCCGCCGCGATAAAGTTGCGACGAGAGCTCGAGACCAAGCAGGCTTCGAAAAAAGCACCATGTCCAAAGTTCCCATTGGAATTTCGATCAATTCACAATCTCCAACGGCCTGCACAGTCGCCGAGCGCGGCTCACTGTTGAAATGTGCCATTTCTCCAACGAATTCTCCAGGAGAAATTTTACCCAAAATAACTTGTGAATATCCTTTTCCTTTGAAGGCGATGAGCTCGCCCCTTTTGACAATGTAAACGGACTGAGCCACATCTCCGTCCTGGAACAAGATTTCATCAGGTGCCAGGAATTTTAATCGGTAAGAGAAATCTTTTTGATCGACTAAGCGGTTGAGGCCTTTTGTAAGGCTAGACACAAATGAATTTTCGTCCTTGTCATCGGTCAGAAACTGAATTTGACCTGTTACAACCTGATCAACAAAATGCTCTTGATCAGGAATTTCTGAAACTATAATCACTGACACTTCAGAAATTTTAGAATTCGCAAAGACTTTCGTGACTAGTTCGATCGCATTCAACTTTGGAAGAGCCATATCCGTGATTAAAATATGTGGAGGAGTGTTCTCAGTTTTGAAAAGAGCCTCTAGCCCATCGGCAGCACTGAAAACCAAACTGTTGCCGATGTGCTTACTGATCCAATCCGAAAATAGTCGAACGCGTGCGGGAAAAGCCGAAGCGACGACGAACAGTTTTTTATCCTCAGGATTCAGTTTTGCCATGAATCCTCAGCTTCTCATGAAAAAGAAGAAGCGCTCAATCTCAGAGAATAAATTATGCAAAGTCTAGACGGGAGCTGACTTTTTCTCGAGCACAGCCCAACGTTGGTAGAGGACTTCAATGCTTTTTTGTTTCTCATGAATTTGTGAATAAGCAGCCTGGACCTTCGTAGCATTGGCGGCGATTTCAGGCTTGTTCACTTCCGCTTCAAGAACTCCGAGCTCTTGCTCAAGCAATTGAATTTTGGCTTCCATTTGTTCGAACTCGAGCTTTTCTTTGAAGCTTAATTTTTGACCCTTGCCGCCTCCACTTGTTGGGGGAGAAGTGGCAACGGGTGCCTTGCTCGCGTTTGGATCGACAAGTGGGCCCGTACCTTGACCTGATTGCCAAGCTTCCCATTGAAGATAATCGGCGAATCTCTCTAACTTGCCGGTTGAATTCGCGGCCATCGGAAAAGCTACGATCTCGCTAGCCACTTGATCCATAAAATAGCGATCATGTGTGACTAAAATCACGGCGCCGGGAAATTCTTGCAGCGACTCTTCCAAAATATTTAAGGTGTCCAAATCCAAATCATTCGTCGGTTCATCCAGCACCAAAACGGCAGCCGTCTCCAGCATCAATTGTGCAATTCGCAAGCGGCTCTGCTCGCCGCCGGAAAGACGTTCAACTGGCAAATCCATTTGTTGGGGTGAAAATAAAAAGCGCTCCAGATAACTTTTGGCATAAATGTATTGGCCCAAATAATTGACATAGTCACCTTGAGGACAAATGTTTCGAATCAAAGACAGTTTTGGATTGAGGCTCTCACGATTTTGCTCAAAATAAGAAATCTTAATCGAGTCAGCAATTTCCACCGAACCTGAATCCGGCTCCTCACGCTTGAGCAAAGTTCGAATCAAAGATGATTTTCCCGCACCGTTAGGGCCAATCAAGCCCATGCGAGTATTGGGCCCAATCAAAGTCGAGAAATCAGTAAACAATATTTTATTTTTACCCGCGTCTTCTCCGGTTTCAATCGGGTAAGATTTTGTAATGTGCTTGGCTTCTATCAGTTTTTTAGGATTCCGCTCACCTTCGCCAAAATCCAATTTGACTTGGCGTTTGCGATTTTTTCCCGAGAGCTCTTGGACTTCGTCCTTGAGATCCAGGGCTCTCTCAATTCGCGATTTTTGTTTTGTCTGCCGAGCTTTAGCGCCTCGACGAAGCCATTCGGTCTCGCGTCTCAGGGTGTTCTTCATCGTCCACTCACGATGTTCTTGCCCGGCAATCATTAATTCCTTAGCTTCCAAATAGGAAACATAATCGCCGTTGATGTTGAGAAGATAATTTGGATTTTTAGGATCCAGATCAAAAATTTTATTCGCCACTCGCTGCAAAAACAAACGATCATGCGTGATGGTAAGAATGGCCATTGGACTTTCAGCGATGAACTCTTCCAGCCACAAAATGCTTTCGATATCGAGATGGTTCGTCGGCTCATCGAGAAGCAAAAGTTCGGGCTCCAAAACCAATTCGCGACCAAGCGCCAAACGCTTTTTCCAACCGCCCGATAATTGATTGGCTGGAGTTTCAGGCGAAAATCGATCGAGGCCCAGCTTCGACATCCACATATAGGCTTCGGCCATGACTTCGTGGGGATCGGAAGCCTTGGACACGATAGCATCATACAAAGATTCATCGGCTCCGAATGTCGGCGTCTGCGGTAAATAACCGACGTTTAATCCGCGCCGATAGGTCACAGTTCCTTGATCGGGCGACAGAGATTTGTGCAGAATTTTCATGAGTGTAGATTTGCCAGCGCCATTGGGACCGACTAGGCCGATCCGATCGCCTTCAAAAACTCCGAGGCTGACATCGCGAAAAAGAGTACGGCTGGCGAAGGAGTGACTGAGCTGATGAGCGCTGATGAGTTGTGACATGTAATCCTTTGAAAGACCCTGTCCTTTTTACCCATTATTAAGGTTCGTTGGACATCTGTAAAGATTTCTGGCACGGTGCGCTTCTCACAATAAAGGAAGTTCTCCATGACATCTGATTCAATCTTCTCAACCTGGGGTTTGGCTGCTGAAACTCTACGCGCAATTAGCGAACTTGGGTACGAGAAACCCACTCCGGTTCAAGAAGCCGTGATTCCACATTTATTAAAAAATCCTTCTGATCTTTTGGCTCTGGCAAAAACCGGAACCGGCAAAACAGCCGCTTTCGGAATTCCCTTGGTCGAGCAACTTTCCACCGATCCAGTTGTGCAAGCTCTCGTGCTGTGCCCGACTCGTGAATTGGCAACTCAAGTTGCGCAAAGTTTGCAGGGCATGGGGAAATTCAAAGGCCTCAAAGTCACCACAGTTTTAGGTGGCGAGTCTTACCGAAAACAAATCGATTCTCTCAAGCGCGGTCCACAGATTGTGGTCAGCACTCCAGGTCGATTGATCGATTTGATGGAACAAAAAGTCATCAAGTTGAACAACGTCAAATATTTGATCTTAGATGAAGCTGACGAGATGCTTTCTTTCGGTTTCCAAGATGCACTTGAGTGTGTTTGGGAAGAGCTCAGCGATCAGGCTGTGAAGACTTGGCTGTTCTCTGCGACCATGAGCGATTCAATCAAAAAATTGACCAAAAAATATTTGAAAGAGCCGCACACGGTGACTTTGAATAATGTCACTCAAGATACTTCCAATGTTCAATCTTATGCAGCTGTGGTTTTTGAAGAAGATAAAGAAGACGCTCTTTGCTTGCTTTTGAAAAACACGCCTGAGTTTTACGGAATTATCTTTGCTCAGACAAAGCGTCAAGTTGGTGAGCTGGAAATCAAACTGCGCGCTATGGGTCTTGATGTCGATAGCCTTCACGGCGATAAGGTTCAAGCGGATCGCACACGAGTTGTGAATCGCATGAAGCGTAAGGAAACCAAGATCTTGGTTGCGACCGATGTGGCTGCACGCGGTTTGGATATAGAGGATCTCACGCATGTTGTGAATTACGAAATCCCTTGGGACACTGAGACCTACACTCACCGAATTGGCCGAACGGCTCGCGCTGGTAAGACGGGGATTTTGTGGACAATGGTGCGCCCGAAAGAAGCGCATCAGTTGCGAAAATTCGAGCGCGCTTTGAAACAAGAATTCAAACCTTTGAAAATTCCATCTGTGAAGCAAGTTCGTGAGAATCAGATTTTGGCTTGGCTGAAATCTGTGAGCGAAATTGAAATTCCAGCTAAAGATAAAGACATTTACCACGATATCGCATTGAAACTTCAGGTGGACGAAGCGATGGAAATGCCAACGGCCACTCGTGATTGGTTGTTTAAGGCTCTTCATTATATGAAAGTCGGAGCCGACTTCGAAGGCAAGCAACCTCGCAGTGTCGAGTTGCGCTCTGGTTCAGAAGATCGCCGCTCAGACAGCCGCAGTTTTGACGGGCCTCCTCGCCGAGATCGTTACGCAGGTCGAAGCAGCGCTGGTGGCGGAGGCCGAAGTTTCGGTAGCAGCCGACCAGCTCGTAGCAGCGAAAGCATTCCAAGTTCAGATGGACCAAGACGCGTTTCTCGTCCCTCAGCTTCAGCAACAGCTGGATCTGCGGGACCGGCTCGTCCGCCGAGACCATCGGTTGTTCGCAGTGAGACTCGCCCAGCTCGAAGTCCTTCTCGGGGTTCCGAAGGTGGAAGTCGTGGCGGTCGATCCAGCGGTCCGTCGGCTCGCACTCGAGCTTAAAGCTTTGAGTCGAAGTTTTTGTTAAATTTTGAGATTTGAAAAAGGAGTTCTCAGGTGGGAGCTCTTTTTTTTTGAATTTCTCAAACTGAGATATCTCGAAGCTGTATCAATCTGAGATTCTCTTCAAGTTGAGCGAGAATTTGTCCGATAAGTTCTTTATGAAAACAAAGATTCTTGGCAAAGCTTTGCTTCTTTCTGTGATTGCACTTTCTCTCTCAAGTTGCTCCGTCAAGGGAAACATTGAGGAGCTTGGATCGATGATTAAGACTTCAATTTTTGGCCAACAAGCTGGATTGGTTTCTGGTTCCACTCAAGGCTCTGCCGCTATCACTTCAAATGGATACAAGGTCTCGGCTTCGGTTGGTCATATGACCGATAGCATTCAGGAGACTGCAAACGGCTACAAAGTTTATTCCAGCATCCAAGGCAGCACTTCTGCCGACGTCTCCGTGACTGTACCCCCGATGTAATCCTTGGCTCAGTCGCGAGCAGACTTCTCAAATGAAAGATTTCGCGTCGCCCTACGAAAGGGAAGACGGAACCATGACAAAGCGGTCGAAAGCCGCTAGTTTTGGAAGTTCATTGAGAGGACCTAGCCATGCAAAACAATTCCGAAACCACTTTGGTGAGATCACTTTTCAGAGAAACTGAAAAATTTCTTGATCAAGAAATTAAGCTTTCGGGATGGGTGCGAAAAATCCGCGATCAGAAAAGTTTTGGATTCATTGAATTGAACGACGGCACTTTTTTTAAAGGAGTCCAAATTGTTTTTGATTCGAAATTAGAAAATTTCGAAGATCTCACCAAACTCTCGATCGCAAGTTCAATTTATGTGACAGGAAAATTGGTCAAGTCTCAAGGTGCTGGCCAAGCATTTGAAGTCAATGCCAGCAAAGTTCAAGTCTATCAAAAAGCTTCAAGTGAATATCCCTTGCAGAACAAACGTCATAGCTTTGAGTTTCTGCGAGAGATTGCTCACTTGCGTTCTCGTTCCAATACTTTTTCAGCTGTCTTTCGAGTTCGCTCGGTCCTAGCTTTTGCCATCCACCAGTTTTTTCAGGATAAGGGATTCGTCAATGTCCACACTCCGATCATCACTGGTTCGGATGCCGAAGGCGCAGGAGAAATGTTTCGAGTCACCACCTTGAAGCTCGATAAGCCTCCAAGAAATCAAGATGGCACGATTGATTCGACTCAAGATTTTTTTGGTAAAGAAACCAATTTGACCGTCAGCGGACAATTGAACGGCGAAACCTTCTGCGCGGCTTTTCGCAATATCTACACCTTCGGTCCGACTTTTCGGGCGGAGAATTCAAATACTTCAAGACATGCTGCTGAATTTTGGATGATTGAGCCCGAGATCGCATTTGCTGATCTTTCGGTTAATATGGATCTGGGCGAAGAAATGATCAAATACATCATTCGATATGTGATGAAACACTGCCCAGAGGAAATGGAATTCTTCAGCCAGTTCATTGAAAAAGGACTGTTTGATAAGCTCAACAATCTTTTGAACAGCCAGTTCGGACGAATCACTTACACAGAGGCTGTGGATATTCTTTTGAAGTCAGGAAAAAAATTCGAATTTCCTGTCAAATGGGGAATCGATTTGCAGTCAGAGCATGAAAGATATTTGGCTGAAGAGCATTTTAAAAAGCCAGTCTTCCTCACCGACTATCCAAAAGAGATCAAAGCTTTTTACATGAAAATGAATGAGGATCAAAAAACCGTGCGAGCCATGGATTTGCTGGCGCCCGGAATCGGCGAAATCATTGGCGGATCACAGCGAGAAGACAATCTGGAGCTTCTCGAAGCACGAATGTCAGCGGCAGGTCTGCATTCCAAAGATTATTCTTTCTACTTGGACTTACGCCGCTACGGAAGCTTTCCGCATGCTGGCTTTGGCTTGGGATTTGAACGGATGATGATGTATTTGACCGGTATGACCAATATCCGAGATGTCATTCCATTTCCGCGGACTCCGAAGAATGCATTGTTCTAATTCTTTTCTGATCAAATAAGATTTTATTTAGTAGAAATGATGAAGAGTCAAAAAGGTCTCATCGCTTTTCTGTTCGTTCATGTAGCGTAATCCCAGATTCCAATTGTTTGCAAAATGATAGCGAAGCTCAGTGGAAAACTGGAAGGCCTCATTTTGGCTTCTCACGGCTTGGAATAAGTAAGTGTTTTCGATCATCCATTTCAGACGTGGGCCTATTTTCGTCAGCAGTCCTGCTGTCGGTCCAGCATCCAGTTTAAAGGGCTGCTCTCGGAAATGGACATCATAGTAAGCTTCACCCTCGAGTAAGAGGTAGCCGAGAAAATTTTGACTTGAATCCAGATGTTGAGCGAAGCCAGAGCCGAAACCAAATCCGGCTGCTATGCAATCTTGATCACAGGCGCCGAGCTTAAAACGGTGAGCTCCCAAATGGATTCGCCAAGACATTTTATCTTGGAACAAGCTCAATGGGTTCATGGCAGTGACTCGAAAAATATCAAATTCATCGAGACGAATTTGGTGGGTGTCAAACTGCAGCTGTCCTCGGATATGGCCAAACTCCAGTTGAGAATATTCGGGATATCCCAAATGAGGGTCCATCAAATCATGCAAGGCAAATCGTAGCTCAACTTCGACTGTTGCTTTTCCCAGGTAATTGCTGCCAAGACCGAGAGAGGCGCGAGTTGATCCATGGCCCATATCGGGTCTTTGGTTTTCGGGAAGCCTCGGCTCAAAATGTTCGCTGACGACGGGAATGGCAGCGCGAGCCTGGAGCACTTCATTTTTGTGTTGAGCCCCCGCGGACTTTGGATTGAAAAGATTTTCTGGAAAAACCACATCGATGTAATCCAAAGCCGTATCGAGCAAATTAATTTTTTGTTTTACTGGTTGAGAAAGAAGAAGTGATAAATCCAAATTCTTTTTATAATCACGAAAAATACTTTGCTCGCCGAGATCGAGTCGCTCGTAGCGCTGGAGAAAAACACTGCGAAGGGCTGGACGAAAATGCACATCATTCACCAGGCCAGGCTCGGCGTTGATGGCCTTAATGGTGTCGGATGGAATGACATACAAGGGGATCCGCTCGGTCACATGATACCTCGGAGCTGCGGCTTCCAAAACAGTCAGCATGTGATAAGCACAATTTTGCGTGAGAAAATAATAATGAAAGTAAGAGTTGCCGACTTCCCAGAGATGCTTGGCCATCAGGTCAACTTCTTCGGTCGTGAGATTCAAATCGTAAGACCACAGATCGCGGAATTCATAATCGTTGTACTCGCGAACCTTGTAGTAATAAGGAAGATTGGTAAAAATCCCTTTGAAAAATCCGGTCAATCCGAACAGGGCATACAGTGCTGGATTCGAGACGGTCACCTGAGCTGCATATCCCACTCCGTGATCCAGGAGCTCGCTGTGCCTTCCGTCGGCTGAAGATTTCTTGTTGATACGAAAAAGTGTGTGACCGAAGGCAGAGCCTGGGCTGTTCGCATAATAAGCAGAAAAAATGAAACTAAAGGACTCGGCCTGAATCACAGATCGGTAGCGCTTGTACATGAGGCACTGTTGAAGAATGGGATCTTGTTCTTCCGATGGGAATTTGAGATTCAATTTCTTTTTCAGCCAGGAAAGCCTAGCGGGAAAACGACAGCGTGGATCTTGATCAATCTCCGCAACTGGAGTCGGCGCCCACAAAGATTGTAAAAGTGCATCGAGCTCGGCACCGGGATCTGTCGCTCCTTGAGGGCTTGCGAAAAAATTTGAATCAGCCACTTCGCTTTGCCAAGCCCCCCAAAGTTTCTTTTTATAATGTCCCAGCAAAATCCACTGGCGGTCTTCGGATAACTTTAAGCTGTGTGCCGATTGAATCGCTTCTTCGGCCGATTGAGCCCAAGATATTTGGCTGGAGATACAAAAAAAGAAACAAAGAAAAATCTGACAGCAAAGTTTCATTGGAGACCATAAAAAAACTGCACTGTTTTCACAGTGCAGTTAGAGTTGCAGTTCTAAAAATCTATTTCCTAAAGAACTATCCTAAGTGGCACTGTCCAGCAACCTGTGAATCATTCATAATCACAGAAAGAATACTGTCAGTCACTTCGTTTGGTTGAAGCTGATCATTGACGAAAATTTGGTTGTAGTTAGACTTCAACAAAGTTCCCATCTGATGAGTCTGAGCGTCACAACCAAGAACTTGAGTGAGAGCAGCCAATGTCTCGCCTTCGCCCTTTGCAATGTCCGCAGTCAATGCAGATCGATTAGCGACGATAAATTTATCGACGTTCATCGCTACTTCATTAACAGGACCATCTGTGCAATTCAATGTTCCAAAAGTGATTCCAAACAATTGGTTCGATGAAGTCCCGTTGGTCGTTGATGCAAAGATTTGACCCCCTTGGGCTCCAATCACAACGGCTCCTAAACCACATCCCGCCATTCCATAAGGACGTGAGAAATTTGCTTTTTTCGCAGCTCCTGCGGCAAAGCTGGTTGAGAAAACAAAAGAAACAAGCAAAGCCGAAAACGCGTAAATAATTTTATTCATATTTTTTTCCTTCTGAGTTTTCAACTAGATGATGTTTTGGCAAGAAGTCGCCAAATCTTTGTTTGTTTTGATCGTATTTTGCATCGAACCTTTGATTCCGCTTGAAGAACCTGGAGCCGCAAAAATTTGCTGATAGTTCTGTTGCAAAGTGCTGCCGATTTGATTCGTGTTTTCGCATTTCCACATTGTCAAAAGACCCGACAAAGTTTCACCTTGGCCACGTGCTACATCTTCTTGCAAAGCGACCTTGTTGGTTTCAATGTACATTTCAGTTGCAGCATGACCGTTGTCGTCGATGCAATTTGAAGTACCAGATGTGATTGCAGAGGTTTGCGGAGAGATAATTTCGTTCAAAATGCCGGCGGCAATCTGAACTGATCCTGGCTGATCTCCAAAAACCAAAGCACCAATTCCGCAACCGGCCATTCCATAGTGACCTTTTGCAGATGCTACACTTGCACCTAAAACGAAAAATCCCAATACCAAAAGCTTTCTTAACATCTTTAAATCCTCCTGTGATTTCGCCTATTGCAGCTTGAAGCCAAGAGAGAATCAAGATCTTTTGCAAAGTGAGTAACACAGTCCTAACATCGCTCGTCATCCTTTTTGTTTTTTCTTTTCCTTTGTTTGATCCTCTCACTAGCAAGTAGGCTTGCGATGTTTCAACACTCACTTAGACCTTTGGAGAAAATATGAAATTGAATCAAACTGCAGTTGCGGCCCTCTCTTTGCTTTTTATGCTCAATTTTAATGCAAATGCGGCTGAATCGAAAGCTTCGGGCGGTAAATCATCAGACAGTACGGGACTGTTAAATTCATTTCACTGTGAAAAATTCACGGGTGGTCTGGGTGATCTTAAATTGAAATTGATCGAGTCTTGCAATTTGGAGAAGCCTTTCACAAGCTCAATCACTAAATCCCTCGGCGGCGAAGAGCTTTATTTGGTTTGCTGCCACAATTCGAAATAATTTGAAGCAAAAAATATGATTCGAAGTCTTTTGATTTCAAGTCTTCTTGTGGGGCTATCCGGCTGCAGTTCGTTGTTCTATTATCCAGCAAAGCAGCAGTTTTATGATCCTGCAAAAATATCTCTGAAATACCAAGATGTGTCTTTTGAATCTTCTGACGGAAAAAAACTTCACGCTTGGTATTTTCCAGCCGTGGGTCCTAGCAAGGGAAGCTTCTTATTTTTTCATGGCAACGCTGAAAATTTGACTTCTCACTTTGTCGGTCTGCACTGGTTGCCCGCTGCAGGTTACAGCTTTTTCATCTTTGATTATCCCGGCTACGGTAAATCCGAAGGGGATGCCACTCAACAGTCAACAGTTGATGCCGGAAAAGAGGCCCTCCGATGGCTTGCCAAGCAAAAGCGAGAACAGAAAGAAAAGGATCCCATTTATATTTATGGTCAAAGCTTGGGCGGCAATATCGCCATGCGAGTCGCGCTTGAAATGAAAACAGAAATTCCATTTCGTGCGGTGATTGTCGACGGCTCTTTTTTATCCTATCGATCCGTCGCCCGCTCAGTACTAGCGAAAAATTGGTTCACCTGGATTTTTCAACCCATTGCTTATTTGGTCATGAGTAATCGTTATGCTCCGGAACATCTTGAGGAACTTTCGCCGATTCCCCTGTTTGTTTTGCATGGACAGAAGGATCCGGTGGTTCCCTTGGAGCAAGGTCAGCAAATCTTTTCGGCAGCAAAAGAACCCAAGCAGATGTGGATTCTTCCGCAAGGACATCACGGTGATTCATTTTTTACCGAAAATGGAATCTACCGGCAAAAATTATTAATTGAGCTCGAGAAACTCCAATGAAAATTACTTGCGAACTGTGCAGCGCCAGTTTTGACTGACGATCAAACAAAGAGTGCCGCCGTTGTGACATCCCAAGCGAATCGAAATATTTCCTGCCGTTGAGAGGCTGCTCCAGATAATCATTCCTGCTCCTGGATCCGCAGCCGGAGTGCAACTGACTTCGTCGCCAGCATTAACATAAGCGGCCGGAATCGCCGGGCAGGTCACGGCTCCGCCTGCTGCTATAGACACTCCACAATTTAAACTAGCTGCTGTGTAAGACTGAGCCGGAATATTAGCTACAAAATTGACGCCGTCGTAAGTCATGGAAATAACTTTTCCGGCTTGTAGATCTCCTGATGCAATCGCGGCTGCCGTGAGCATCGAAAAAATCGGTTTTGCGCCAAGCCCGTCGACATTCAAGCATGCTGCACCCACATTCGCTGCATTGATGCTGACACGAAATGTTTGACCAACTGCGAGCGTCGCAACTGCTGGAGAATTAGTGAGCGTGTAAGCCGAAGCGGTGCCACCGCTGGTTGGAGCCATCACGAAAGAGGCCTGGCGGGCTGCTCCGTTGATCGAAGTGATGTCTGTATTAATTCCGCTCGCAGCTGCACCTAGGCTGGTGCGAGCTCCTGCCGCAGTGGAGGCGCCGGAACCGCCGTTAGAAATGGCAACCACTCCAGTTACGTTGGTCGCATTTCCAATGAGCGTTGCGGTGATCGTGCCCGCTGAAAAATTTCCAGTGGCATCTCTGACAACTGCTGTGCTAGCTGTGTTAAGGGCTGTTGCATCCGTGATGTCAGCGGAATTTATGGTGATAGCGCCAGTTCTTCCAGCAACTGAAGCGACTGGAACTGTTTGCGGAGTCCAATTCAACGCCACATTGTCCCATCCCAAAACTTGATTGGCAGCTGGAGCAGTCGCTGCAACCGCACGGCCTTTCAATTTATCCACAGACGTGTTCGTCGTCAATCCGCTCACGTCACCACTCAAGCTCAAAGCGGCGACGGCACCAAAAGTTCCATCACCTCGGAGCACGTCTGTTGCGACTCCGGAAGTATTCAATGTTGAAACGTTGCCCAGACCCAATCCTGTTCTTGCAGCAGAAGCGGTCGAGCCTCCGGTTCCGCCATTGATGACCGGCACAATTCCCGAGACCGAGTTTGCCATGTTGGCTTGGTCAGCAAAAATAGCAAGCGGAGTTGATACGAGATCAATGCCGGCAAAAGTTGCGGCTGTGACAAAACCGTCTTTGTTGACATCAACAACAACATCCACTGAAAAAGTATCGGAGTTTGCGGCGTGTGCAAAAACAGCGGGGCTCATAGCGTTGGTCAGTGAATTGCAATTCGAGACTCCAGTCAGAGTTTGAGAGAAAACCCCATTGATGACTGGAACGGGAGATACAGCCGCTGTGGTCTGGCACCAGACAGCTGTGCCATTTCGCTTGAGCACAAATCTCATTGGAATTCCGGCGGCATCGTTAATGCCAGCGCCGGCGTTTTTCAAATAACCTTGTACCGACACACGGTCATTAAAGAAAGAAGCGGCAGAAGCAAGGCTTGAAACTAGCAATAAGCTAAATAATAAATTGAACCTAAAAATAAGGGACAGCGAGGGCTTCATTAAGGACCTACCTGGCTGATGATATTTACAAAACCGATTTCCATTTTCATACTCGGCTGACTTGCTGAAGTCAGGCCGACTCCGACCATCTCTCCAATGGAAAAATTTGCTAACTGGCTTGCCTGATTTGTGTAGGCTCTAAGGGGTGTTGTTGCATTTTGCGCACGAAATCCGGGTTGAGGATAAGTCGGATGACCAAATCCCAGGGTCTGCACTTTCGAACTCAAATTGAATGAAATTTGAGGGCTGAAAGTCTGTGACGCTCCGGCTGCGTTCAGAGTTTTTAGTGTCACCAGGCTTGCACCTTTTGCTAAACAAAGTTTTATAGTAAACTGATCGCCTGAAGAAACCACTTGAGAACTTTTCACACCTTGAATAGCCCATGAGCTTGTGTTCAGGCTATCGAAACTTCCTTGGACGACCACCTCTGCCGAAGCTGAACATACTCCTGTCGAGTAATCAGGAGAAATATTTTGAGAACCCGTGATCGGACTGAAAATGTAAGATGAAGCTCCGTTTTGCATATAACTGATCTGTTGAACCACGGCAGAACTGGGAAGAAGTGAAAGACCCAACGCGCTTTCCAGCGAAGGACCTTTGCTACAACCAACTATGCTCAACATAATAACGCTGCCCAAAAGAATGTTCTTCATCTGCTGACATATCGGTCGTTCTGGACCACGTCTTGAGCCGGCGGTCTGTTTCAGTGATTCAAATCGAGAATCTTTCTTGTCGTTTATGCCTAAATAAATTCATATTATTTAAGCTTTCCGCCGATAACATCTAGGTCATAGTTTTAAAGGGAGTCTCTGTTTGAAACACTTTTTGAAATTGCCAAAAAAACGACCTGAGAATCGACCTTTTCGCAATTTGCTGAGTGACGAAGGTTCAACTTTGATAACCGTCATGGTCGCAGCTGGATTGTCAGTGATCGTAGCTCTTGGGATCGCAACAATGATCCGAAACATGAGTGATGGTGTAAATAGCGTCAAGTTTAGGTCGGATGCCGACATTATCAACGAAGAAATTCGTGCTTTGCTTAGCTCGGAGGCTGCCTGCAGAAACACCTTCGGAACTTTCGTGATTGCGCCCCCCGCTGCTCCGGCCCTATTGAATATGCCGGTGACCGATTTGAAAGATGCGACAACTCCAACACCTTTGACCAAATACTCGCAAGGTCAGACCTACGGCGATCGCTCTCTTGCGATCACTGCAATGGCTCTCAAAGAATATGCTGCTGGTGGCGCGGTAAATGTGGCTCAGGTTTCATTGGAAACTAGCATGGGAACTTCCAAAACAGCGTCCGGCCCGCAAACTATTTCTCGCAAAGTTCACGTCAGTATCACAACCAATGCAACGGGGCTAATCACCAATTGCGTAGCACTTTCAAAAATGTCAGATGGAATCTGGCAGAAGAGTTCAACAACTCCCGAGAATATTTTTTACATGCCCCCTCCGTCGGCCGGAGTAGGTAATGGGTGGGTTGGTGTCGGCACGGCAACTCCTAATTCGTTTGTTCAATTTGTTAAAAACATCGATGACGGAATCGAAGTTCGTGTCGATAATGAATTGGACGGGCCCCAGTCCCATTCGCAGTTCACAGCTGGAAACGGATACAAAACTGGTGGCAATGGAGTTTCCGTAACGATGGGAGTTCGTCCTCCCGGTTTTGCCGGGTGGGGAGTGATTCGTTCAAAGGCATCCTACCTTATTGGAAGTGATGATCTCATTGTAGCAACGGCTTCGAATTTGAATCCAATCATCTTCGCTTTGGGAACAACAGGCTTGCCTGGCGGTGGCCCAGAAGAGGCGATGAGGATAAATCCCCTAGGCAAAGTGGGAATAGGAAATTCAAATCCGGCGACCTTCCTTCATGTTGGAAGTGCTGCGGTTGGCTCAGGAACTTCTGTAGCGAGGTTTGAAAATCAAGATGGAGTTTGTGTGATGACTCCCGCGGCAGGTGGTTCCGGAATCGCTTGTAGCTCCGATGAACGACTGAAAGAAAATATTGAAGATATCAGCGGATCATTCGCCCTCGATCGAATTTTGAAGATGCAAGCTGTGATTTACAATTTCAAGACAGATGCTTCGGCAAAACCTCACACTGGTTATCTGGCCCAAGAACTTCAGAAAGTCGCACCTGAATTTGTGAGACAAGATGAAAGCGGATTTTTTCAAGTTTATTACGACGGTTTGATCCCATGGATCACCGAAGCAATCAAAGCCCTTGACCATCGACTGACTCAAGTTTTGCAAAACTTGAATGCTTCGAAGCGAGAGATCGCGCAGTTGCGGGCCAATGATGCAGCCAAGGAACAGAAAATTCAGGAGCTCGAGAAAAGACTGCAGCTGATTGAGCAGTCGATGAAGAAGGCGAAATAAAAATCACGAAATCCATTGGGTTCTTAGTCTAAATCGAGATGCTGAATTCGCAAATCGGTAGACCTTTTTCGGTCAGGCCTCCAGAATGAAACGGAGGTCCAAAGAATGTTAGATATCGCCAGTGTAATTCCAAAAACAGATGAGCTCCTTAGAAAAGTTGTCGAAGCGATTCCAATGGATGAGTTGGTTGCTTTGAATTCCGGCTACAAACGCTATGGCGAAAACCGCTTCAAGACCTTTGTCGAGGACGAGAAGGCGCGATTTGTCAAAGCCTTGGAAACAATTCTAGCTCATCGCTCGACTGGAACCGTGGTTGATCTCGGATGTTTTATTCCCTATTTGCCGGTGGCGCTTTCACTTTTAGGATTCAAGGTTAAAATTGTCGACAACTACAAAATGTACAGCCCCGGGTTTTACGAAAGCATCAAGAATTTAGCTAAACAAACGGGTATCGAAATCTTGGATTTGGATATTTTACGGGATGATTTTAACAGTCTGGGAAAGAACGACGTTGTGATGTTCATGGCTGTAGCCGAGCATTTGAATGGAAGTCCTCGGCTTCTCATGGAAAAGATGCGAAAAGTCTTACGGCCCGACGGCATGTTGTTATTTGAAGTTCCAAACATTGCTGAATTTGGAAGGCGAATCCGTTTTTTGTTTGGACGCTCGCCGCTTGCGCATTATCCTGATTATTTCCAATCCGCCTACCCCTTCATGGGACACAACCGCGAAATGACAATGTCTGAGGTTAATTTTTTGTTGGAGAACAGTCACTTCAAAGTCAATCGGCTCGAGTGCTATGATTACTCGGCGGCTCGGCCGCATGGATTTATTGGATGGACCATGGCGATCCTTAAAAAGATCACGCCAATGAAAGCAAAAGAAGAAGTTATCATGGCGCTTGCAACGCCGATGGCTTGATCGAATAAAGTGACTATGACTAAGTGACTTGGGCGCGCCCCTAGGCGACTTTGCGCAATTTCGTTTTTAGCGCTGGTGGTTGACGCCAAATTCCTCGGGTATCCACCAATTTTTTTCCGTTGAGATAGCTTGAATCCAAATCGATAAATTGTTTGTGATCCACCAAGAGGGCGATGACTTTGCTCGTCTGAAAAGCTTGTTCAATTCCCACCAGTTGAATATTGCGAAAATCTTTCAAAGCCTCTGGTAAGGTCTGGGCAAAAGGTTCAACGGCAAGAATTCGCAAACGTGAATCCATTGCCAATTCAGCGATGATTTCCGTTGCTGGGCTCTCACGAAAATCATCCACATTGGCTTTGAAAGCAAATCCTAAACAGGAAATTGTTGCTTCGCCCGAATCGTGTAATTCTTTTCGAATCTGCTCCACCACGTAGTGAGTTTTCCTCGTATTCACCTCACGTGCTGTGCGAATCAGGCGCGATTCGGCGGGAGCCGAGCTGACAATAAACCAAGGGTCAACCGGGATACAATGTCCGCCGACTCCGGGGCCTGGCTGCAGGATTTTCACTCGGGGATGACGATTAGTCAGTTGAATCAATTCCCAAACATCGATGTTCAATCGAGCACAGACCATGGAAAGTTCATTGGCGAATGCAATGTTCACATCGCGAAACGCATTTTCAGAAAGCTTACAAAGCTCAGCCGTTCTTGCATCGGTGGAAACAACTTCACCTCGGACAAAGTGACGATAAAACTCGCAAGCCAACTCTGTAGCTTTATCGCTGAGTCCACCAACCACGCGATCATTTTTTGTGAGCTCTTCCAAAATCTGCCCAGGCAAAACTCGCTCAGGGCAGTGAGCAAAATGCACTGTCGAATTTTTTTGAAAAAGTTCTGGACGTTTTTTTTCAACAATCTGTTTGATTCGCTCCGTGGTTCCCACTGGGACCGTCGATTCGAGGATCACCAGGTCGCCGTTTTTCAGCGAAGGACAAATGAGATCGGTAGCGGACTCAACATAGGAAATATCCGGCAAAAAATTTTCTTTAAATGGAGTTGGCACTGCAATAATAAAAATATCACAGTGCTCTGGCTTTTGAGAGGCGCGCAAGGAGCCCTTCTCAACAGCCGTCTTGATGAGCGTTTCGAGGCCGGGCTCGTGAATATGAATTTTCCCTTGATTGATGGTCTCGACAACTGTTGCTTGAATATCAATTCCAAGCACTTTGAAACCATTCGCGCAAAGTAATCCTGCAGTTGGAAGCCCGATATATCCTAAGCCCACGATTCCGACGGATTTCATTCCAAGCCCTCACTTTTTGATACTGTATCTTCGGTCGGAAGGGAGGAATTCTGAAGAGGTCTAGGGCTGCTTGAGCAATTCTGCTATTTGAAAGGTTGCGCGCGTGACTTCGAGCAACTCGGCTAGCGGAATCGGCGAAGGGCTGCTGAGACGAAGGGCTTGAACGAAGGCTGCCACACAAGCCCTTTGTCCTTTATCTTGGCGCCAGAGACGATTCGAATGAAAACCGGGATGACCGAAGACTCGCAATTTTCGAAAATTCTGGATTTCGTAAACTCGGCCGGCACAAAAAATTTCCATATGCTCTTTTGGATAAGACGAATGACCATTGGCTAAATAATTGAGGGTGCCGATGGAGCCATCTTCGAAACTGAGAATCACAACGGCTTTATCATCACAAATTCCGTCAGCAGAATTTCCAAGGCGATGAGCTTGAATTTTTTGAATCGGCGAGCGGGCAAAAGCGCGCATGAGATCGACGAAGTGACAGCCTTCACCAATCATGCGTCCGCCACCTGCTTGAACATCGTGCACCCAATGACTGTGCGGAATCATTCCCGCATTCACTGTCATCGTCATAGCCAAAGGTTCTTTTCGATCCTTTAGCAACTCCTGAATTTTCATCACATGCGGGGCGAATCGGCGATTGAAGCCCACCATAATCTGCGGCGGTTTCGATCCCAGAGCTTGATGTGAAGTTTCAATTTCTCGCAGTTGTTGTTCGTTGATGGCGAGGGGTTTTTCAACAAACACATTTTTTCTAGCCTTCAGAGCTCGGCAAATAAGATCAGCATGAGTGTCATGCCGAGTCGCTATCACCAGAGTGTCTGTCTCCGGATCTTTCAGTGCCGCTTCAATATCCGTACTGACGAAACGCACGCCATTTTTTCTGCCAGCAATCCAACTGGCAAGACCACCACGGTCGGCGATGCGATGAAGCTGAGCAGAAGTTTGACGAAATGCTGGAAGCAAAACATTTCCGCCGTAATTTCCAGCTCCAATAAATCCCACAACAGGATTTTTTTCTGCCGAGTTCAACACACGAAGCGACGAAGCGGTCTGAGAGAGCTGAACTTCGCTCATCTCTTTTGCTTGATAGGCTTGATTTGAATAGGTCAAAGCGATCCCGAGACTTGAGCTGCCTTTGCTCAATTCCGCATAGGCTTCTTGCGCGCGCTCGACTGGAAAGCGATGAGAGAGAAGTCGATGTGGTGAAAAATTTTTGCTCTGGAGAAGATCAAGAAAGGCCACAAAGTTTCTCTGCTCGGTCCAGCGCACATATGCCAGCGGATAATCAATTCCTTTTTGCTCATAGCTGGCGTCATAGCGGCCGGGTCCATAAGAACAAGAAACCTGAAATGAAATTTCTTTTTCGTAAAAGTCAGCGCGCGAAAGTTCCGGGCCGATGACTCCAGTTAGAACAATTCGACCTCGACGACGACAAATAGAGGCTGCTTGATGAAGTGGTTCGTTGCTATCTGTGGCGGCAGCGATCAAAACTCCATCGACGCCTTCGCCGCGAGAAAATCCAATAGCGGCGCGCAGTGGATCGACTCCTTGGCCCAGACGAATTGTTTCAGCACCGTAGCTTGCCGCCATTTTTAAGCGGTCTTCTGCAAAATCCAGAGCCAAAACTCGGCATCCATTAGCCCGCAAAATTTGCACGGAAAGCAAGCCGATGCTTCCAAGGCCGATCACGGCAAAGCACTCTCCCAAAGTTGGATC
>JAYUCD010000250.1:0-5989 GCA_043740515.1 Bdellovibrio sp.
CCATCCCATTGAAAGATTCACCCAGGCTGCCGATTTCATCATTTGATTTGATTTGAACACGAATTCCGAAATCTCCAAGCGCCACTTTTCGAGTGGCTATAAAAAGGTCTGTCAGCGCACCGGTCAGGCGAGCCGACGCAAACAAACTAACTAGGGTTGATGCCGAAATCAAAAGGACAAAAAACACGAAGGAGGTTCGTATGAGATTATCAACTGCTTGAAAAGCTGAGGCGCGATCGACAAGCGACACGACTGTTAAATCTCCAAAGCCAGATTTTGAAAAAGACGCAATCAAATCTTTTTTGTCATTGCTAATGATTTCCGCCGATCCAGAACCCAGCTTTTGAGAAATCGCAGTGGTTATAAAATCAAGTGACATTTTAGAACTGAGATAAGTTGCCTCACTGTCGCCCGGCCCAAATAAAATATAGCTTTTGTCGTTGATGAGAAATACGTCGGAATTTGCTCCCGATCTAAATCCCTTCATCAACTCTGGGAGCCGACTGAAAATCAGAAAAAAGTATTGATCATCCCCAGTTTCTTCGCCGACTCTCTCGACGATAAGGACTCGCTCATCTTTAAAGGGCACTCGAATCAAGCGACCTCGGCTGGAGGATTCAATGAGCAAGGGGTCTAGATTACCAAAGCTTTGCAAATCTCTGGACGCCAGATCAGCTGATTTTTCGCTCTGACCTAGCTTCTCAAATTTTTGATTTTCAGATTTTCGAAAGACTGCAATCCATTGCATTTTATTTTCTGATTCGAAAATCGATTGTGACACTTTCCCGAAAGTCCTCTGAGAAAGAAATTCTTGCATTATCGGTTTTGCCGAACTCAGAACACTGTTGAGCTCTGAAGTGGTCTGCGAAGACAAAGTCTTCGCGACGGCCGCTTCATTTTCATAAACATAAGCTAATTTATCCTTATTGAAAGCACGAACGGCGATAAACAAGAAAATTGACAAAGTCACCAGCGGAACCAAGGTCAACAGAAGTAAAATTTTATATTTAATACTCAGTCCGCTTCGTTTCATTCAGTTATCATTATGAGACTGATTTTGAGCTTAGGTGTAAGACTTTATGATCACTTCGACATTTGTCGAGTCATTGGCCTCAGCAAACATCTTGATCTGGGTCCGGGAGGCCCTTGAGGTTATTTCAAAGGCCGCTTGAAGGTCTAGATTATCGCTTGTTTATCTCATTGGGGCGCAGGCTAACTTCAGCTTAACTCTCTGAATTCCGAAAATAATTCTAGTTATATGTGGAACAATTTTAACAAAACAGATCGACGGATCATGCTAGGGGCTTTATTGCTCCTTCTGGCAATGTTGTACTTGCTGTCCAACGATGATCTGCTATTGCGCCAACAAGATATTTCACGCCTCAAAAAAATTGGCAAAGTTGCGCACGCAAAAAATGATGTGCGGCAAAAAGTTTTTCGGCAATTCAGTTGGAAATCTGCAAAACAACTCAATGACTTGCATCTCGGCGACAGTCTCTTCACAGGAGCGGGTTCTACGGTGGAAGTCCAATTGAGCGATGGCAGGATTCTCACTCTGCAAGAAAATTCGTTGGTAGTGTTTGCGTCGAATGAAAATCAACTTGAATTGGACCTCAAGGCCGGAAGACTTTCCGGAAGTGTCGATGGCTGCGTCAAGCTGCACGGTGACTTAGGAAAACAAGATCTTTGTGGCAAAGATTCAAGCGTCGAAGTATCCGCCGAAGGACATCTTCAAGTTTCCAATCGAAACCCAGCTGTCGCCCCATCAGAGCCAAAGGTCCAGTTGAATTGGGAGACCGAACCCAACGCCACTTATTTCCATCATAAAAATAACCAAGCCATCAAATTTTCATGGATTAAAAATCCGATTTTTCCACATTACAAACTTCAATTTTCTCGCAAAGCTGATTTCAAAAAAATCATCTTCGAAGAGCCAACTTTGGATGCTTCTCTCGAAACTAAAAATTATCCGAAAAAAGGGCACTACTTTGTTCGAGTGCAGGGTGATTCACAGATAGCAAGTAGCCGCAAATCCATGGCGCTCAAGTTGGCCTGGACTCCGGCTGTCAAAATTGAGATTCAAGAAATTGAAGCTCCGGTCCTCACCACTCCAAAATCT
Source organism: Bdellovibrio sp. (assembly GCA_043740515.1). Classification (GTDB taxonomy): domain Bacteria; phylum Bdellovibrionota; class Bdellovibrionia; order Bdellovibrionales; family Bdellovibrionaceae; genus 21-14-0-10-47-8. Next base: position 2,120 of record JAYUCD010000250.1, read on the forward strand.
CAGCAAAAATTTTCGTTCGCCAGAAACCCTGACGGAGATTTGTTGCAAGCCAACGAAGTTGAATTGAATTGGGACTATTTATCAAATTCAAAAACGGCGTTTGAATTAGAAATTTCCAAATCAGCAAATTTTGACAAGGATTCTACTCGTTTTGAAAAAATTCCGGGTAGCCGTAAACAGTGGATTGCGAAAGATCTTTCGTCGGGACAATACTTCATTCGGATCTGTGACTCCCAGTTTGCAGGGGAAGCCGAAAAAGTTTGGTCAGAGCCTGTTGCTTTTCAAGTTGAAGTTCAAAAGCCCTTGAAGCTTGCTTCGCCATCGCTGATCAATCCGCGAATTCAGTACGATGCCCCATCAGAAAAACCGATTGTCTTTCGTTGGACGAAAGTGAGCGAGGCCGTCAAGTATAAAATAGAAACTTCAATCTCCGAAGATTTCCAGGAAAGCAAAAACTTTGAATCGAAATCGACCGAATTCAAATGGGATGAAGTCAAAAATGGAAAACTATATTATCGTGTTTCAGCAATTTCATCCAAAGGAGCCATCAGCGACCCGAGCCCCGGGGGCATGCTGCTGATTCGCTTCAAGCAACCAACTTTAAATCCGGTCGAGGCCCAGACTGTTCTTGGCAAATCTCCAGAGGATCTCGGCGAACCTAAAGAATTTCCTGTGACTTGGACAGATCTCAAAGAAGTTGATTCTTATCAGGTTCAAGTTTCTGAAAACCTTCGCTTCACGCGGTCTACAACTGTTGAATCCATTTTGCCCTCAGCCGTGGTGACGGTCCCCAAACCAGGCGAATTTTACTACCGAGTCCGAGGCATGCAAAAGGGTCTGCCCGCTTCAACATTCTCCAAACCTGGCAAGTTGTCTTATCAATTAAAGGTTCCCCTGGCGACACCACTCCCGATTGAACCCGTGGACCAGATGACCATGTTTTTTCAGCAAACCTCTTTGCCCTACATTTGGATCGAGTGGGCGCCGATTCGACAAGCTTCCAATTACCAAGTTGAAATGGCGGCAGACCCCAAATTTGAGCAGAAAGTTCTGTCTGTGGAAACAAAAGATCCTCGGTACTTGATCCGAGAACAACTGCCAAGCAATCTTCTTTATTGGAGAATCCGCGCCACAGGCGACGATCAGCGCATCTCAAATTGGTCATCGACTCGGACATTGAATGTTCTTTCGGGTCGAGCCCCCGCAAGTCTCAGGCCTCTAACCCCGGGGACCAAGTGAGATAATGGATTCTAAATTGTTTGATACTTTATTAGAACCCATCTTTATCTTCAACCAAGATAAAGTGATCACTTATTGCAATGATCCAGCAGCCCTCCTTTGTGATCTTTCGCCGCGAAAAATTATGCGCAGCAAACTGACCTTGGAAAAGTTATTTCATTTCTCGGAGGAAATTCAAGGACTGAAAGATCTCACTCAAGTCACAGACCCTACTCCTTTTCAAGAAGTGTCATTTACAATTGAGAGTGGCAAGGTAGGTAAGGTCCAGTTGACCATTCAGCCCTTTGAGAGCAGCGATTCCGCTTCGCCTGCCTCATCTTGGATTGCTTTTTTCAGAGATGTGACCCTCGAAGAAACATTGCAAAAAAAATATCGAGCTGAATTGGAACAAAAAGAAGACGTGATTTTAGAATTGCAAAAAGCCCAATTGGAATTGGAACGCTATTCAAAAAACTTGGAGATTATGGTCCAGGAGAGAACGCAGGAAATCCAAAAATTAAATCAATTGATGGGAGCGATGCTCGATAGCTTAGGCGAAGCCTTTTTCGTTTTTGATTCTTCAGGCGATTGCCTCGAAGTTTTTTCAAAGGCATGTGAAACAATTATTGAAACAAAGCCCTCTGGTTACAAAATCTGGGATGTTTTGAAAGTTTCAGAGAGCAAAGTTCCTGGCTTCAAGCAGTGGATGCTGACAGTCTTCGGGGAAATGTTACCTTTCGAGGATCTAGCCGGTCTGGGTCCCAACCAATTCAGCCACAGCCAAGGCCATCACATTCGGTTGGAATATCACCCTTTGCGAGGAACCGCTTCGAAAATGGACGGAGTGGTCGTCGTCGCGACTGATATTTCCAAATTGGTCGAAGCTCAGGCCGAAGCAGCCAAGGAACGAGCTCACGCCAAAATGATCGTGACTCTGATTCAGCAAAAAAAGCAAATCACAAGCTTCTTACAAGAAACTCAGTCTCAGTTGGCTGAACTTCAGCAAGAATTTGAGACCGTAAAAACTTTAGATCCTGAAAATCTTTTTCGAAATTTGCACACTCTTAAAGGTGGCGCCGCCGTTTTTTCGATCCAAGCCATGGCGGATCAAGCTCATCAAGCTGAAACTTTATTAACCCAGTGGAAATTGAAACCGACAAAGGCTCACTTCGAAGAGCTCAAAGAAAGTGCTCTATCAATTGGAACTCAATTTCGAAATTTTATGATTCAAAATGAATCGCTTTTAGGTTCAGCCGAAAAGCGCAATCAGCGCTGGCTGGAGTTGCCGGCTGCTCGATTGTTTCAATTTCAAGCTCAGCTTCCCGATTCGATGAAGCTCCCTTTCGTGCAGGACTTTTTGATGGAGCCTATCGGCGATTTTTTTCTACAGTATCAAGAAATGTGCCGGTCGATTGCCGAAAACGAGATGAAACGACTTGCCCCCATAAGTTTCCACGGCAGTGAAATACCCGTTTTACCCGAAGCTTATCTGGCCCTGTTTTCTAGTTTTATCCATGCCTACCGAAACTCGGTTGACCATGGAATTGAAATTCCTGCCGAGCGAGAAAGTAGCGGAAAATCAGAATTGGGAAAAATTGAAACTTTTTTCGATTTGGACACAACAGGATCACAAGCTTGGCTGAAGATCGAAATTCGAGATGATGGCGGAGGAGTCGATCCAGAGAAAATTCGAGCCCGCTTGTTGGCAAAAGGAATTCCTATTGCTGGCAAGTCCGACCAAGAAATCATTCAGCACCTTTTTGATTCCCAATTTTCCACTCGGGAAAAAGTCACCGAATTGTCAGGTCGTGGAGTCGGCCTGGATGCAATTCTTGCTGCAGCTAAAAATTTGGGTGGAAAAGCATGGATTGAATCGCAGCTAAAAAAAGGAACATCTTTGAAAGTTCAAGTTCCTTATCTGACAGAGCTGCCACAAAAAAAGACCCCCAGAGCAGCCTAAAAATTCCCGCAAATTATTTGTTGTGCTTGGCCCAAACACCCTTGAGCTTCTCTTCGAAGGTTTTGGCGGCAAAAGGCTTTACAACATACTGGCTGACCCCGGCCAGAATAGCCTCAGTGACTTGATCCCGTTCCGCCTCGGAAGTCAGAAGAACAAACGGAAGCTGCGCCCACTCGGCCGAAGCCCGAACCTGTTTGAGAAATTCAAGCCCTGTCATTTTGGGCATATTCCAGTCCGAAATCACCAATTGAATGGGAGTCCCTTGCGATTGGTTATTTATCAACACCGACATCGCCTGCTCCCCATCTGCTGCTTCAAGAATGGCTTTAAAGCCGATCGCTTTCAGCTGAGTCTTCAAAAGTTCCCGAATCGTTGGCATATCATCAGCAATCAAAACTCGCGTTTCAGGTGGGAACATCGATTCAACTCCTTAAAGATAATTTAATTTAGCTGCCGAGGAAAAACTATGGTGAAATCATTTACCGGACCTAAGACATTTCATAGCTTAGGATCGAAACGACTGGTCCACACATAGGCTGCCCGAACTCCATCACGCTTCGTAGGTGCAATCAAGGCAGCTTGTTCAGAGGGATCTACAGCAAAAAGATTCAGTAAAGAAAAGCTCACAGGTTTCAATCCATGCGCCAGCAATCGATCTGGCAATCCACCACCATACTGCACATGAAATTCAC
>JAYUCD010000251.1:0-10437 GCA_043740515.1 Bdellovibrio sp.
CAAGTCCACCAGCTGTCATGGATCGAAACTCACTCGCTTTCACGTTCCTGGCCGACTCGGCTCAGTGTACGAATCACTCCGAAGGACGTGAAACTTTTGTTTGTATCTCCCAATGGACAAATGCTTCCGATCGTTGAGGATGGAAGTTTTCTTCAGCCAGTTCCAAGCAAACAGGCGCCCGATGTGACTTTGCTTGGTGGTGAAATTTTTGAGCGAAGTTTAGAAATGCGGCGAAAGGCTGTGCAAACTATCAATGAGATACCAAATAAAGGAATGTTTAGTCGCGCAAATATTTCGGAACTGCGCTTTGATCCTAAAGAAGGATTTTGGGCAACTTTGAATGAAAGCGGAATTCGTGTGAAAATGGGCGAAGGGGCGATCCCTCTGAAAGCTGCTCGGGTCTCTCAAGTTTTGGAATACATCGAAAGCCGGCAGTTAGAAGTGCGCGTCATCGACGCAAATCTATCAAAAAAAGTTCTTGTCAGGCTGCGTAAGGATCCCTAAGCTTTAAGTCTGAGGGACAAATGTCTTGGATGGATATTTGTTAGTGAACTTACGGATGAGCTAAAAATGAATACAAAGCTTCCACAAAAGAATGTGCGACCCCTGATTATTGCGGGCCTTGATATTGGCTCGTCTAAAGTCAGCCTGGTCATCGCAACCATCGATTCTGCCAGCCTCGCAGAGTCTCCTAAATTAGAAATTGTTGGACTTGGACATGCTCCAAACTCTGGCATTCGACAGGGTGTTGTGGTCAACATCGAAGCAACAACCGATTCTATCCGAAGAGCCCGCGAAGAAGCCGAGTTGATGTCAGGCTACAAAATTGAAGAAGTTTGGGTTGGCGTGTCCGGTTCACATATTAAGTCTTTTGATTCCAAGGGCATGGTTGCCATTAAGAACAAAGAAGTCAGCGCTGCTGATGTTGAGCGAGTGATTGAAGCGGCGAAAGCTGTAGCAGTTCCGACGGACCGAAGTGTTTTGCACGTCCTTCCACGAGAATACAAAGTCGACGGCCAAGATGGAATTTTAGATCCTATCGGCATGTCAGGCATTCGTTTGGAAGCCAGTGTCCATATTGTAACCAGCAGTCAAACCGCAGTCGCCAACAATGTGAAATGCATCGAAAAAGCTGGCTTGAAAGTTTTAGGCTTCGTTCTCGATCCTTTAGCATCAGCTATGTCTGTTCTTTCTGAAGATGAAAAGGCTCTCGGAGTTTGCGTTGTCGATATGGGCGCAGGTTCTTGCAACGCGATTTATTTCGTAAATGGAAGTGTGGCTCACACTTCGGTGATTCCTATTGGCGGTCAGCATTTTACTCATGATGTGGCGATTGGACTTCGCACGCCGCAAATTGCAGCAGAAGATTTGAAAAAGAAGTATGGCTGTGCCATGGCTGTTCTGGTCGGCGACGAAGAAACGATCGAAGTTGAGGGAGTAGGTGGGCGAAAAGCGCGCACAGTTCTTCAACGAGATCTCGCTGAAGTCATTGAGCCTCGAGCTGAAGAAACTTTGCAGTTGATTGCACATGATTTAAAAATGAGTGGGCTTTTGCCTTTGATTGGATCCGGAGTGGTTTTAACTGGCGGGGCCAGTCAGCTAGATGGATTGATTGAAATGGGCGAATTTGTTTTCGATGTGCCTGTTCGTCGCGGTTTGCCGATTGGATCAAATGATAAAATTGGCGGTCTGACTGAAGTTGTAAAGTCTGGTGCTTTCGCAACTTCCGTGGGACTTTTGCTTTTCGGTTTGTCGAAGAAAAAATTCACTCGTGCCAGCTCGATGAAAGGAGAAGATGCAATCACTGAAAGCATCAACTCACTCGGGCACAAGGTGAAGAATTTTATTGAAAGTTTATTTTAATTTCGCAGCCTGCTTCGATTGTTTGAAACAATCCTGAATCAGAGTTGTCAGTTGCTAGGAGGGCCTATGTTTGAATTGGAAGAAAATATCAGTATTGGTGCCAATATTAAAGTTGTCGGAGTTGGCGGCGGAGGAAGCAATGCTGTTTCCACCATGATCGATTCCGAATTGGACGGAGTCGACTTCATCGTCGCCAACACAGATATTCAGGCTCTCAATGCCAACAAAGCCACTGGGAAAATTCAGTTGGGACTGGATCTCACAAAAGGATTGGGCGCAGGAGCAAATCCAGATGTGGGAAGACGAGCTGCGATCGAATCCTACAATGAAATTGTAGAAAGTTTGCAAGGCTCAGATATGGTATTCGTCACTGCAGGAATGGGCGGCGGAACTGGAACGGGCGGAGCGCCCGTGGTTGCAAAGATCGCTCGAGAGTTGGGAGCTTTGACCATCGGAGTTGTCACTCGACCTTTCGTGTTCGAAGGCAAGCGCCGACAAAAACACGCTGAAGGTGGCTTGCAAGAGCTGAAAGAAAATGTCGATACCTTGATCGTGATTCCAAATCAAAAGTTGCTGGCAATTTCTGGCGACAAAACTCCATTGACTGAAACTTTTAAAAAAGCAGATGAAGTTCTTTTGCAAGCTGTAAAGGGAATTTCGGATTTGATCAACATTCGCGGTTTGATCAATTTGGATTTCGCCGATATCCGCACTGTCATGCAAGCCAAAGGCTTAGCTTTGATGGGAACTGGATATGCCAAAGGTGAAAATCGAGCGGTGGAAGCTGCGACTGCGGCGATTTCTTCTCCACTTTTGGAAAATATTAAAATTGACGGTGCGACTGGAATTATCATCAATGTGACCGGCGGGCCTGACCTCAGCCTTTATGAAGTGAACGAAGCTTCGACTTTGATCACAGAAGCAGCCCATGAAGATGCAGAAATTATTTTCGGTGCGGTGATTGACCAAGATATGACGGACGAAGTTCGAGTCACTGTAATCGCCACTGGTTTTCAGGATCCTGATTACAAAATTCAAAGTGTTGATACCATGGCCCGAATGCAGGATTTCTTGAACACGGCTCCCTCATCAGCTATGATGAAAATGGAAATGCCCCCGGCTCCTTCTTCTCATCAGCAACCGCAGCATCATCAGAATCAGCAGCAGTACAACTATCAGCAGCCGATTCAGCAGCAGTACCAACCTCAAGCTCCACAACAACATTATCAACCGCAACAGCAATATCAGCAACCGGTGCAACAGCAACCATATCAACAGCCGGTTCAGCAGCCAGTTTTTCAACCATCGGTTCCAGCCTATCAAGCAACCCCTCAAGCTCCGATCACTCCGCCTTCGCAGAATCTCGCTTCTGCCAATGAAGTGGCCAGTGCCATTCCAAGTTGGATGGGTGCGAATAATCAGATTCCAGTTTCTGCGCCGATGGAAGTTCCCGAAGTCCTTTCTCCGATTTCTAATTCGGCAAATGCTCCATTGCCTCCGGCTCCAGGAATGGATTCGGCAGTCAGTGCGCGTGATATGTTGATTGCGAAAGCCAAGGCTTTCAACGAAACACAGAATTTGAAAAATCGTCATCAAACTCAGCCAGAGCAACTTTCGATGAATGTGGATCCTGCTGAGCAATCTCTTGAAGAAGCTCGTCGTATGGCTCGTGAAGTTCTGAGCTCTCCATTTTCAAATCAGAATTTGGAAGTTCCAGCCTTCATCCGCAAACGCCAGGGTGAGATCAGCCAAAGCTAATTGAATGAAAGCTTGGTTTGTCTCTGATATCCATCTGCGAGACATCAATGAGCGCAACAGTATCTTGCTGTTGCGCTTTTTGCATTCTCTTCTCAGAGATACTGAGACAAGCCATTTGTTTTTACTCGGAGATATTTTCGATCTTTGGGTTGGAGATTCAGACGTTTTTCGTAAAAAGTTTCAAGATTTAATCGATGCCCTCGTGGCGCTCAAATCTCGCGGAGTGGAAGTCATTTATTTTGAAGGAAATCACGATGTCCACGTCAAAGGATTTTGGGAAAAGAAATTGGGAATCCCAGTTTTTGTCGACGCTCAAGTTTTCCAGCTGGGAAAGTTCAAAGTCTGCTTGGAGCATGGAGATTTCATCAATCCCAAAGACACGACCTATTTGAAATACCGCAGTTTCATTCGCAAACCGTGTTTGGAAAAGCTGGCTTACATGCTACCGGGAAGACTACTAGATGAAGTCGGTCTTTTCAGTGCGAAACGCAGTCGCAAGCGAAGTTCCGTTCGTCGCCGAAACAATATTGAATCTTTGCGGCAAATGATTCGAGATTATGCCGTGGAAAAGTCGAAGCACACTCAGTTTGATTTTTTAATCACCGGTCATATGCATGTCAGAGATGAATTTGAATTTGAAGTGAGCACTGAGAAAAAGATTTCGATCAATTTAGGAAGTTGGTTTGAACCTGCCAAAGCCCTCTGTCTGACAGACAAAGGGGCTTTGTGGAAAGAGCTTCATTGATTTGAGAACAAAGTCTTCTACTAGAAGATGAAGCGGTAGCCGACCACTCCATAAACTCCGGACAAAGTCGTTTTCGTATCTGTGCCGTTGGATTCCAGTTCGTAGCCTCCAGCCGTTTGCGAAAAGCCACTTGGAGTGCCGGTTGTGCTTGATGTGATATTTCGTTGAATCGGCATGTACCTTAAGTTTCCTTCGAGCATAATCGCCTGGCTATCCGTTATCATGAATTCGGCACCAAGTCCGCCCTGCATTCCAAATGATTCTCCACTCCAGTTGACGCTACCGAAAGGTCCAGTCATTGAGCCACTTAGTTTACCATAGCCAATTCCCCCTTGAAGGAAGAAATGAATAAATCCATTTTCAAGCGGGTAAAGTCTGAGCATAGGAAAAAAAGTCATTCCTACAAGTTTGGTATCGTAACCACTTCCAGTCGCACTTTGTGTGAAATAGGATGGTCGATACTGAATGGCAAATATCGTCCCTGAAAGACGAGATTGGTAATCAACGGAAATCTCGTAGGATGTTCCCAATTTATTAGTGGAGCGAGATTGAAGGGCATTGATTGAATCAACAACTCCATTGAGATCATCTTGGCTAGGGCCGCCGACAGAAAGTTCAATTCCTATGGAGCTCTCTCCAGAAAATGCACCGCTAGCACCGCCGCTGCGACCTCGGGCATTTGCGACTGACGTGGCTAGAAAAAAACTCAACAGAGCGAACTTGATAAGTGTCATAAATAAGATCTCCTCATTTCAATTTCAGTTTAACTTGAAATCAGTGCAACAAGCATCGCTGGCAATCGGAATTTAGACAAAGGTAAGGCTCGACCTTCGTAATAAAACTTCGCTTAGGAGCAATCTTTTGGAATCAACGCGCTTCGGATAGCAATTGCTCAGCATGAGCCAAACTGGTCTTTGAAATTTTTTCGCCAGAAATCAAGCGAGCAATCTCTTGAACTCGGTCCTTCTGCTTCAATTCCAAAATTTCCATAGCCACACTGCCTTTTTGTGGAGATTTCTGAATGAAAAAATGAGCATCACCGAAGGCCGCAACCTGAGGCAGATGAGTGACGCAAATCACTTGCTGGCCTTTAGAAATCGACTTGAGTTTACGCCCAACTTTTTCAGCCGTAGGACCTGAGACTCCGGTATCTACTTCATCAAAGAGATAAGTTCGCGGCTGATGAGAGAATCCCACCACTCGCTTGAGAGAAAGCAAGATCCGAGACAGCTCGCCTCCGCTGGCAAATTTTGCAAGTGGACGTTTGGGATCTTTCGCTGAAGTTTGGCTTAAAAATTCCACGTCACTGATGCCAGTCGCTGTCAGTTGATCCAGTTTCTCTACAGACACATGAAAGATGACACCTTTCATATTCAGTTCCGCCAATTCTGCATTGACCGATTGAGCCAGCATGCGGCTGCTGTTGGCGCGCTTCTCATGGAGTGTTTGCGCCATTTTTTTTAATTCTTTGTCTAAGAGGTCCACTTGCGATTTGAGTTCGGCAATTTGCTGATCCGAATTCTCAAGCGAAGAAATTTCATCTTCGAAGCTTTTTAGAGCCGTAAAAATATCTTCGACCGTCGAGCCATATTTTTTTTGCAGTTTGCGCAGGCCGCTCAGACGGGACTCAAGCTCCTCCAGCCTCTGCGGATCGCTTTCGATATGCGCCACATAGCTGCGAAGATCGAAGACGGCATCCTCAATCAAGGTCTTTGCTTCTTCGAGATTTTTCAATTTTTCACTGATGCTCGGATCAATCTGAGCAAACTCAGACGATTTTTTTAGGATCAGGGTCAGGCGAGAGACGGCGGCGTCCTGATCTCCCATCAAAGCTTCTTCGACGGAATCAACGAAGCCGCCGATGCGAGCCGAGTTTTTCAGTTTCTTGATTTCCACTTCGATTCCCAAATCTGTTTCCGGATCCAGTCCAAGGTTCTGAATTTCATCTCGCTGGTAAATCAAAAAATCCAGGCGCTGAGCTTTGTGCTGAGCTTCTTTTTCCAAGTCTGAAATTTGCCGAAGCAAAGATTTCCAGTGCTCAAATTTTTCTTGAAATTTTTGTCTCAGCTCCCAAGTCCCGCTGTATTGGTCCATCAGATCCAAGTGATAAGCTTTTGAAAGCAAGCTTCTGTTTTCATGCTGCCCAGTCATTTCGATCAGCGGCGCCGAGTGTCCGGCAACCTCAATCAATGGAGAAACCACATCGCGAAGCGCGTTCAGGGTGCTCATTGTGCCATTGAGATAAACGCGCGATTTATCTTCTGACATCAATCGACGGACGACGAGAAGGCCCTCTTCACATTCGATTCCCATCTCTTCCAATTTCTTTTTCAAATCTTTGCGCTTAGAAATATCAAAAGATCCTTCAACCGAAGCTTGGGAACTTCCAGAGCGAATCGATTCGATCGAGCTTTTTTGGCCCATCAGCAAGCCGAGACTTTTGAGTAAAACAGATTTTCCGGCTCCAGTTTCTCCGCTGAGGATATTCAAGCCGGTTCGAAACTGAATATGCAGATTTTCAATGATCGCAAAATTGACCACTTTTAATTCTTGAAGCATGAAATCTCCTTAAGCTCGATCTCCGAATTTCAATTTTTCTCTGAGCAGATGAAAATAATTTTGATTCGGATCTTTGACCATCAAATGATCTTGTTTATTTCTTTTTATGATCAGCTCATCTCCGGCAACAATTTGTGCAACCTTGACTCCGTCGACCACGAAATGGGCTTGGTCCTTTTTGTTTTGCAACTTTCCGACCAAACGGAAATTCAATTGTGCTTCATCTGGAAAGATCAGCGGACGGCTGTTCAAACTGTGAGGTGCAATCGGCGTCACCACGAAGGCTCTGGTGTCTGGATGCAAAATCGGTCCGCCAGCTGAGAGATTGTAAGCAGTCGAACCCGTCGGAGTTGAAATCACCAAGCCATCGGCTTTGACCTCTGAGACCAACATTTTCTCACAGTGAATGGAAATATTGATTAATTGGGCCAGGGAGCCTCGCTCAATCACGACGTCATTCAACGCCAGCAATTCCAATTTCTTTTTTCCATTGCGAATCAATTGAACTTGAATCATCGATCGAGGTCGAAGTTCCATCTTGTTATTCAAAGTGTCTTCGACCGCAGTGAACAGCTCGTCAACTCGGGTAGGAGTTAAAAAACCCAGTGAGCCCAAATTGATTCCAAGAATGGGAATGCTCTTTCCTTCGAGCCATCGAGCTGCTCGAAGATAGGTTCCGTCTCCACCTAAAACCACGACCAAGCTGATTTGTTCCACCGACTGAGAAGTTTTTAGCAGAGTCGTGCCTGGAATTAATTTCTGATCAGGAGCGGTGAAAACTTTGAAATCTCGATCTTTCAACCAGGTGGTCAAAGTTTTAGCCAAATTTGTCGCAGCAACCGTGTCCGGCCGATAAACAATCGCAATCTTGTGGCTCGAGCCAACAACTAATCTTTTCTTCATAATCCTGCAAGACCATCTCGGCGAAGCAAGGCTTTTGGATCAGGTTCCCGACCGCGAAATTTTTTGTAAAGTTCCATCGGATGTTCGGTTCCGCCACGGCTCAGGATGAAGTTTTTAAATTTATCGGCGACTTCGCGGTCGAAGAGACCCACTTCTTTGAAATACTCGAAGGCATCGGCATCCAAAACTTCAGCCCATTTGTAGCTGTAATATCCGGCCGAGTAGCCACCAGCAAAAATATGACTGAAGCTGCAGCTGTTGTTTGTGCCCGAAATTCGCGGCAACAATCGAGTGACTTCCGTATTTTTGATTTCGAAAGATTCCACATCAGTAGTTTCGGATGGATCTTTTGAATGCCAAGCCATATCCAGAAGCGCAAATTGCACCTGGCGGATGGAAGAGTAGCCTGCTTGGAATTGCGACGCTTTCTTGATTTTATCGACCAGCTCTGCGGGAATGGCTGCTTTGGTTTGATAGTGTCTGGCAAAAATATCCAGACCCTCTTTTTCTTTCACCCAGTTTTCCATAATCTGTGAAGGCAACTCGACAAAATCCCAATAAACATTGGTGCCGGCAACCGAGCGATAGGTGCACTGAGACAGCAAGCCGTGCAAAGCATGTCCGAATTCATGGAACAAAGTTCGCACTTCGTTGTAAGTCAAAAGCGAAGGCTTAGAAGCTGTGGGCTTGGTGAAGTTACAAACAATGCTAATATGTGGTCTGCGGACTCGGCCGTTGAAATAACCTTGCTCGCGGTAGGCCGTCATCCATGCTCCACCTTTTTTGGTCTCGCGCGGAAAAAAGTCTGTGTAAAACAAGCCAACATAATTTTGAGTTTTCTCTTCTCGAACTTCGTAGACCTTTACATCTGGATGATAAGTTGGCACATCCAAAATCTTTTTAAATGTGATGCCGTACAAGCGACGAGCATGCTCAAAGACTCCCTCCACCACAGTTTCCAGTTTGAAAAAAGGTCGAAGCTCTTCATCATTGTATTTGTATTTCTTTTCTTTGAGCTTTTCCGAATAGTAAGCGAAATCCCAAGGCATGATTTCGTCGCTGCCATCAAAAGTTTTTTTAAAAGCACGCAATTCAGCAATATCCCGATCGGCAGCGCGCTTCGACGGCGTCAAAAGTTCATTGAGAAATTTCATCACTTGATTTGGATTTTGCGCCATTCTCTCTGAAAGAACAAAATCTGCATGCGAAGCAAATCCCAAAAGCTTAGCTCTCTCGTCGCGAAGCCGAACGATTTTCAAAACATTTTGTTGATTGTCAAATTGGTCTTTGAAAGCTCGTGAACTATAAGCGGTCCACAATTTTTTGCGCAGCTCGCGGTTTTGAGCATACTGCAAAAACGGAATGAAGCTCGGCGCTTGCAAATTGAAAAGCCACTTGCCACTGTGATCTTTGAGCTCCGCTTCTTGAGCTGCTGCTTCGATTGTTCCAGCTGGCAAGCCAACCAGATCCGATTTGTTTTCAATCACCAATTCAAACAAGTTGGTGGCCTTCAAAACATTTTCAGAAAATGCTGGCCCCAGAACTGAAAGCTCTTGATCAAGCGCTTTCAATTTTTCTTTGTTGGGAGGGGAGAGCAAAGCTCCATTGCGAGAAAAATCCTTAAAGCCTTTGTCTACCAAACGAATTTGCTCTGCATTCAAGCCCGAAGTCGTCCGCACGTCATACACGGCTTTGACTCGCTCAAAGATTTTCGGATCCAAAGCAACTTCGCTCGCAAAAGCTGCTGCCTTGGGTGAAATGTCTTTGGCTAAAGCCTGCAGCTCCGTACTGGCTTCGGCGCTAAACAAATTAAAGTAGACTGCGGTCACGGTTTCGAATTCTTCACTGGCCGTTTCCAAAGCCAAAATCGTATTTTCGAAGTTAGCTGGTGCTGTCTGATTTTTTATTTTTTCAATCTTCTCGCGAGCTTTAAGAATTCCTGAATCCATTGCTGGAAGAAAATGCTCCAGCCGAATCTTATCGAAAGGAATTGCTTCGTCACGGCTGTGAAAAGTGTGTTGATCGAATGCTTCTAAAAAAGGATTTTCTGTCGAATGTGATGCCATCCAAAAATGCTATCACAGAGCGCGATTTCCTTATAGAAATGCGCGCCGTTTCAGAAGAATATTAACGAGCACCGTAGTTTCCGTTGCCGTAGCTACCATAGCGGTTGCCGCAGACGTTCACATACGAGTAAAAACCCCAACGATTGTATTGGTACCGATAGCAATTTTGTTGAGGAACTTCATAAGTCGCGTCACTGTAGCCGCCAGCGCAAAAACCGACGCGAGATCCGCCAGACGAAGCACGGCAGACGCTGCCCGCACCGCAGCTTGTTGTTGGAGCTGAGGTATCACAAATCGCTGCGGCGTGAGTGTAGCAGGTTCCATTTTGTCCACTCACCGCAGGAGAGTAAGTGACTTGAGGAATGCTAGAGACCTGGTAGTTTTGTGCATACTGCTGGTATCCGGAAACGGCCTGGTAAGAGTAACCCTGGAACTGAGATTGATAATCAGTTTGGAACTGCGACTGATATTGAAATCCACCTTGAAACTGATATCCGCCTTGGTATTGCGGGTAATACTGGTTCTGAGCATACTGAGGCTGAT
>JAYUCD010000252.1:0-20395 GCA_043740515.1 Bdellovibrio sp.
TCGGAGGTTCGACTCGAATCCCAGCCATCCAAAAAGCCGTGAAAGAATTTTTTGGCAAAGAGCCGAATCGTTCTGTGAATCCTGATGAAGTCGTGGCTGTCGGAGCTGCGGTTCAAGGTGGAGTTTTGGCTGGAGACGTGAAAGACGTTCTCTTGCTCGATGTGACTCCGCTGTCTTTGGGTATTGAAACTTTGGGTGGAGTGATGACCGCTTTGATCGAGCGGAACACAACCATTCCCTCAAAGAAGTCTCAGGTGTTCTCGACAGCTGCAGACAATCAACCAGCAGTTGATATCCATGTGTTGCAAGGGGAGCGCAAGATGTCCTCTGACAACAAGACTTTGGGACGTTTCGAATTGATGGGAATTCCGCCAGCGCCTCGTGGCACTCCGCAAGTTGAAGTGACTTTTGATATTGATGCCAATGGTATCTTGCATGTGTCAGCGAAAGACATGAGCTCTGGAAAAACTCAGCAGATTAAAATCACAGCACAAAGTGGTTTGTCAGAAGAGGAAATCAAAAAAGCTCTGCGAGATGCAGAAGAGCATTCCAAGGACGACGAGATTCGCACCAAATCGGCAGCGGCTCGAAACACTTTGGACAACTTGGTTTATCAGACGGAAAAGCTTTTAAAGGACAATGCAAGCTTGCCTGAAGCAGATAAGAAATCGGCTGAAGAGGCAATTTCAGCGGCTAAGAAAGCTCTCGAGAACAAGGATGCAGAAGCTCCAGCTCTTGAGGCCGAAGTTGAAAAGTTGCAGGCTGTGACTCATAAAATCACATCCGAGCTTTACAAAAATGCTGGAGCAGGGGCCGGGGCTGCGGGCGAAGCGAATGGTGCCCATGGTGCTGAGCCTGGTGCTGGCAAAGCTGATAAAAAAGACGATGATGTGATCGACGCTGATTATAAAGACGTCAATTAATCAATGACTTCGTAATTAGAAGTAAAATTTTTCGGATCATTTAAACAAAAATATAAAACGGAGACTGAGGTCTCCGTTTTATATTTTAGAGCGATCCAGAGTCCAGGCCCGAGAAAAAGGGCCTCTTCTTTCGTCTAGTTTTTTTCGAATTTCTTCTTCACTCAAACATCTCTTGAAGACAGGACACTTCGCCGTTAGGATTTGAGAACCTAAGCACATGGAGAGTCATGAAATTCATTTTGTCTTTTCTGATGGCAGTTTTCGCCTTGAGTTCTTTTTCCGCATTGGCTCAACAAGATGCTGGCGCGATTTCAGATCCTGAAGTCTCCGGAGTGGAAAGCATCCTTGAAAAAAATATGCCTGGCGGTGCAGTCCGAGCCGAATTGCCAAAGCCAATGACGAAGACCGCCGGCACGGTTGATTACTCCCAGTTCAAAACTGAAAAATCTTTTCATGACAGTGTGATTATCCAAAAAAACTACATGCCCAAGACTCAACGATTTCAAGTCTTCGGTGGATTGTCTTACGCAGCCAACGATGTTTTCGCCAAGACATACGGAGCTCAGCTCCGAGCTGGTTATTATTTCAGTGAGAAGTGGGGAGTTGAGGCTACCGCCTTTTTTCTGACTTCAGCAGACGCCCAAGAGAAAAAAGATTTGGGAGACGTTCAAACCCTCGCCGTACAAAATCTGATAACGCCCAGTAGCTTTTTGGGCCTGAACGCCTATTTCAGTTCGATTTATGGAAAGATGGCTTTTGAAGATCGAAAAATTATTCCCTTCGAAGTCTACCAAACTTTGGGAGCGGGACAATTAACGACGAATCCTAATTCGAACACCACCGCATTTTTTCTTGGAGTGGGAAATTTATTTTCCATCTCCCAGGATTCGGGTCTCAGAGCCGATTTGAGCTGGTTCTTTTACAATGGCAAGACCTCGACCGGAGCGACGATTTCGGCCAATACCATTTTCGTCACTTTCGGTTATGGCCGAATGCTGCCTGATGCGGGGACTCGATGAGCTTGAAAAAAGAAAATCTGATTTTTCCTCTGACAGTTTTTATTTTGTCGAATGGTTTAGGTGCTTTCGGTTTGGCAAATCCAAAAAAAAACAACTTGCCGACTCGATTGCCAGCCAAAGCGACCTCGACTTCAAGCTCAAGTTCAAGCTCCGCTCCGGCAGCTAATAATTCCAGTCAGCGAGACTGGAATGCGGCAAGAGCTTTATTCATTGCAAATAATTACCGTGGAGCTGCTCAAAGCTATTTTCAGATTAGCCGCTATTCAAAAGATCTGAAGTATAAGCGACAAGCAAAATATTATTTAGGCCTCAGTCTCTACCGACTTGGGTTTAAGCAGACGGCAGCATTTCCCTTTGTGGATCTGGTGCGCTCCGGAGAGATGCTGGAAAAGCAAAAATCTTTGGATCACGTTGTAATGATTGCCGATGAGTTGGGAGAGCCGAGCTTGCTGAATTACAGCTTGAATCAAATTCGCCCGGAAGAGCTGAGTGAATCTGCCAAGGCCATTTTCTTAGGACGATTGGGCGAAGCCTCACTTGCCAAGGGAGAAATTGAAAAAGCGACGAATTATTTTTTAAAGGGAATGGAATTTAGAAAGTCAGATAATTCTTTGCTATATTCTCTGGGGCTGACCGAGCTTGTGGCGAAGAATCCAGAAAAAGCTGTCAGTTATTTTTCTCAGTTGGCGGAGAGATTGAAGTCTCAACCAGTAACGAATGTGCAAAAGGGTTTGGCCATCATGGGGCAAGCTCGGGCTTATTATCAAGCCAAGCGCTACAGAGATGCTGCTGATTTCTATCGACAGATTCCTAAAGATCATCAGCTGTATCGGCAAAGTTTGATGGAGCTTTCTTGGGCGCTATTTCGAGCGGGACAATTCCGAAGTGCACTCTCGCCGTTGCAGACTTTGCATTCGCCCTTTTATGAAAACTTTTATGAACCAGAATCTTTGCTACTTCACGCGATTATCTATTTATTTGTTTGCCAGTACGATCGCATCGACCCATTGCTTTTGTCCTTTCAAAAAAATTACTATCCAGCATTTGCTCGAATTGAAGAGTGGTTGAAATCTCCTCGTGATGATGCGGATTATTATGTGGAAATTGCGAAAACTCGAAAAGCTTTGGTCGAGTCTCGGATTCGAGGAAAGATCTCCACCGACACTAACCTGCCGTTTTTCGTCATGCGAACTGTCTTGGATGAGCCGGATGTTCGAAATCTTGTCGAATACCTAGATAAGATTTATCATGAACGCCAGAATCTTCCGAAAGCCTTTGGAAAATCTGCTTTAGTCGCCTACGGCAATCAAATTTTGGAAGGTCGCAAGCGAGCCGCACAAAAACAGCTCGGGACGATCGTCAAAGAGCATCTCAAAGTGAAGCTTGCTGACTTCTCAGGATTTGCGACTCAATTTGAATTTTTAAAATATGAAGTGCTCAATGGCAAACGCCTGGATTTGAAAAAGAAAATTGCTGAGAACGGCCCAGAGCAAAAAATTGATGAAGAGGTTTCGCGAGAGTTTTACATTCAAAATGGCTTTCGATTCTGGCCTTTTGAAGGCGAATACTGGAGAGATGAAATCGGAAACTTTCAATACGTTGGAGTGAATCGCTGTGAAAAACATGTTGAATAGTCTCAGCCTTGTTTTGGTCCTTGCGCTTTGTTCTTCTTATGCCAAAGCCGAAGAGAGCGAAGCCAAAGAGTTCGGCGAATCGGATTTAACCACCCTTGATGCAAAGCAATACAAAAAATTCAATGTGAAATTCAGTGACGAATTGGTGAAGGGAGACAAAGAAAATCCCGAGGCCGAAATGATTTTTCAGAGAGCTGACTTTAATTTCAAAAAGTTGATTCGGCTTCGTGAGAACTTTATTCCTGAAGTTCAAAAAGGAAAGGACGATATGCGTGGCAATAAATAAGAAGATTTATTTTCTCGGGTGGGCTTTCGTTGCCATTTTTTTTGGCGTCCAATTCAATTGTCAGGCACAGGCTCAAACTCAAGAAGTTCGATTTCCCGATGAGGAATTGCCGACAGAAGCAGTTTACCCACGGCTTGATACTCCCAAAGCTGTGCTCAATCGAAAATTGAGTTATGAAAATCGTTTTCAAGTTGATTTGGCCACCGGCTTTCTCTTGGACGAACCCTTTTATGCCAATCAATATGTGGAAGTGCAGGGAATCTACAGCTGGAATGAGTTTAGCGGAATTGGCTTGAAATACCTTAGTTTCGGAAGTGGCCTGTCAGATTATTCCAATCAGTTTCAAAATTCAGCGGCAGCTCCAAAGCCGGATTTCACTTTGTCTCGCGGACCCAGCAATGGTGTGATTGCGCTTTATGAACGGCGGATGATGTACGGAAAAGTCAGCATGGCCAAAAATTGGATCATCCCTTCTTTTTTGATTTGGACCGGAGAGGCTGGAGTGATGCAGTACGGAAGTCGCCAATTACCCTTGGTGGGAGCAGCGATTGCCAATCGATTTTTTCCGACGCCTCATTTGGCAATCGCCTTAGGATTTCGAGCTTATTTGCGCCAGCTGGTCAACCCTGTCTCGATTTCGCTGCGAAATCCACCAGCGCCCAGTGAAACGGATTTCAAAACAGCCACTCGCTTGAGCACGGCTTTGGATTTTTCCCTCAGTTATTTGTTTTAGACTTGCGCGGCACTCCTGCTTGAAAGTTGACCCGAAGCCAAAGCAAGGTTGGAATTGCTCCTAGAACGAAGGAGTTTCCATGAGTCCGTCAGTGATTGATATCAAACCTGAATTTGCGAAAAATGCTTTGGTCAATTCGACTCAATATAAAGCTCTTTACAATCAGTCGATTCAAAATCCTGATCAATTTTGGGCTGAGCAGGCCGAGCGTCTGACGTGGTCGAAAAAATGGCAGCAAGTAAAAAAAATCAGTTTTCACTCGCCGGTTGAAATCAAATGGTTCTTGGGCGGCGAGCTCAATGTTTCGGTCAATTGCATCGATCGTCACCTGACTAAGAAAGCAAAAAAAATTGCCTTTCTTTGGGAGCCAGACAATCCGGCTGAGGCCGTTCGAAAAATCACTTACCAAGAACTTTCTGAAGAAGTGAATCGAATGGCCAATGTGATGAAAGCTCACGGGATCAAAAAAGGCGACCGAGTGACGATCTACATGCCGATGATTCCTGAAGCCGCTTACGCCATGCTTGCTTGTGCGAGAATCGGCGCTGTGCATTCCGTGGTCTTTGGTGGTTTCTCGCCGGACTCGCTCGCCGATCGAATCAAGGACTGCGAATCTAATTTTGTGATCACGGCCAACGAAGGATACCGAGCCGGAAGAACTGTGCATTTGAAAAAAAATGTTGATCTTGCTTTGAGCAAAACAACAACGGTGAAAAAAGTTTTGTTGATCAAGCGCACCGATAACAAAGTGAATTTCGAAAAAGGCCGAGATCTTTGGTGGCACGAAGAAAAACAAAAAGTTTCTGCTGTCTGTGAGCCAGAAAAAATGGATTCGGAAGATCCGTTGTTTATTCTTTACACTTCAGGCTCGACTGGAAAACCAAAAGGAGTGCTCCACACAACGGCTGGATATTTGCTGTATGCCAGTCTGACTCATGAATTGATTTTTGATCACAAAGATTCTGATATTTACTGGTGCACGGCAGATGTTGGTTGGGTGACCGGCCACAGTTACATCGTCTACGGCCCGCTTGCCAACGCCGCGACCAGTTTGATTTTTGAAGGAGTGCCAAATTTTCCGACCACATCTCGCATGTGGGAAGTGATCGACAAACACCAAGTCAGTTTGTTCTACACTGCACCAACTGCGATTCGAGCTTTGATGCGTGAAGGAGATGCGGCGGTTCTCAAAACATCGAGAAAATCTTTGCGTGTGTTAGGCAGCGTCGGTGAGCCGATCAATCCCGAAGCGTGGATGTGGTATTACAATGTAATTGGAAATCAAAGATGTCCGATTGTTGATACTTGGTGGCAGACAGAGACTGGTGGAATTTTGATCACTCCTTTGCCAGGTGCGATTGCCCAAAAACCAGGATCGGCGACCTTGCCATTTTTTGGAATTCAACCCAAAGTTCTTTCGCCGGAAGGTCAAGAGTTGAAGGGAGCAGCCGAGGGAGTTTTGGTTTTGGCTGATTCTTGGCCCGGTCAGATGCGAACTGTGTTTCGCGATCACAAGCGCTTCGAGGAAACTTACTTCTCGACTTACAAAGGATTTTATTTCAGTGGCGATGGTTGTCGTCGTGATGAGGACGGATACTACTGGATCACGGGCCGAGTCGATGACGTGATCAACGTCTCGGGGCATCGCCTGGGAACAGCCGAAGTCGAAAGTGCTCTTGTCGCTCACTCGAAAGTGGCTGAAGCAGCAGTCGTGGGATTTCCTCATGATATCAAAGGTCAGGGAATTTATGCCTACGTGACTTTGAAGGCGGGAGTTGAAGCCTCGGAAAGTTTACGCAAAGAATTGATCGATTGGGTGGGAAAAGAAATCAGTGCGATTGCCAAACCCGATCTGCTTCAATGGGCACCGGCTCTGCCAAAAACACGGTCCGGAAAAATCATGCGAAGAATTTTGCGTAAAATTGCTGAAAACCAACCAGAGCAAATGGGTGATATCAGTACATTGGCAGATCCCAGTGTGGTCGACAGTCTGGTGAACGAAAGACTTGTTAAAAAGTGAGTCGCACTAGGATTCATCTCATTTGCAAATTGGCAGTGGGATGCATTCTCAGCGCAAGTCTTGTTTGTTTAGCTGAGGAGACCGATCAAACGGCGATTCCAAATGCCATCGAAGTCGGCCCTCCAAACCCTGCGAAAGAAGAAGCTCCGCAAGAATCTGTCTCTCCCATTTTCACCCCCAAGCAAAAATTTATTTTTGGTTTGGATCTGAGCAATTTTTATTATCAAGAGGAAATGGCTCCGCCTGGAAAGAGTACGGAAAGAGCTAGATTGCTTTCCCCTTTTTTGCGTTACGAATTTCCGATGTCATTTTCAAATATTTCCATGATCAGCATGGAAGGAAAGACCTCCGGCTTTTCGACCACGGATTATGACGGGACGACCTTGAGCACCAACACGCCAGTGACCGGGAAAAATCCTGCCCTGTTTGCTCAAGGTGAAATCGATTTGCATTTTGAGTTGATTGAAAGCGAGCTTTATTTTTTCACTGGCTTGGGGTTTCATTATTGGAATCGTTATCTCTCAGGCGGCTCTGGTTACCGAGAGATTTACAGTTGGTTGTATCTTCCTCTCGGCCTTCGATTTGAGCAGGAATTGAATGAGCTTTGGAAGCTTCAAGCGGAGCTTTCCTATCAAGTCATGTTTGCGGGGAAATTGCTGGTTATCACTTCGGAAACAAACCCAGGAGGCGATGACTCGAGCCTGGATTTGGCAAGTCGACCAGGCTTGCGAGCTCGTGCAGCTTTGGAACGAAGCCTCAGTCCCCAATTTTCGCTCAGTGCTCAGCTTTGGTTTGAGGCTTCAAAAATCGGTCAGAGCAACGAGGTTTTCAATGCCAGCTTTGCTGGATTGATTCATGAGCCCAGCAGTCAAACCACTCAAAGCGGTTTGTCACTTGCCGCTATCTACAAGTTCTAGAAAATAAATCATTGTTTAATATTTTCGATGACCAATTGATCTTGGAAGGCGAGCCACTCGCTCAAGGCTGTTTGATAATTTCCGACGGCTCGAATTTTATCAACCTGGGCATTGAAATATTTGTTTAAGCTTTCAATTAAAATAGCGATGTCGGTTCGGCCTTGGCTGTAACTCCGAGACAGTTCTTGTGAGGCCTTTTCGCGGAATCCTTTTTGGGTTTCGGTTGACAGTAAAATGGCATAGTCAGCCTGAATTTGCCGCAAAAGATTATTTTTCGCATCAGCCAATTGCAATCGCTTTTTCTGCAAATCAAGATCGGCCAATTGTTGATTGATGCGTCGATTGAGTTGCAATTCCTTCTGATAATCAGAGCCAAAGTAATATTGCAATTTCAAGCCGAGATAATAACGCGGCCGACTGCCTGCAAGAGCTTGATTGAAGGAATCATTGCTGCTGGTGAGATCAAAGCCTTGAGTCGCATAGCGACCGACTAAACTGATATCTGGATGAGCGTAAGATTGTGAAGCCTTGAGACTTTCGTTAGCTGATTCCAGTTTCAAAAGCGAGGCTTGAATCGGTCTTAAAGATTCGATGTTCACCTCATTCATTTTTTCTGGCGGAGCTTGAATTTTTTCTGGCACGACAAATTTGACTTCCGTTTCCGCTGGCAAATTCAAAGTGAGCCTCAACTGATCCATCGCTGTGAGATAATTAACCGACAATGTTTTAACAATGATCTCTCGAGATTCCAGTTCGGCTTCTGCTTGAGCGGCATCGCCTGGGCTGTTGTAGCCATATCCGGTTTTCTTTTTTACCGAGGCCACCACTTTGTGATAGCGATCCCGAGAACGAACCGATTCTTGAAAAGACTCCTGTGCGACGTAGGCCGCCCAGTAGGCACGAATGGCGGTTAAGACCACTTCCTGCAAATTATTAATCTCGCTGAGCTTCGAAGCTTTGAGGCCAGTCTCGATCGAGCGCAGATCCGAGCGATTGGCCACGCCGAAAAAATTTCTCCAGAGATTTTGTTCTAAGCTGATTCCCACAATATTTTGCTCATAACTTCCCAATCCCAAAGAGCCTGGATTGAGATCAGCGCGATCGGAGCTTTTGTTGTATTCGAGAGCCAAAGTCGTGCCGGTGAGAAAAGATTTCGCCAATTTTAAGTTCGCAGTTGTCAGCTGATCATTGCTAGCTGAGTTACTACCGGTGACACTTTGAAATTTTGAAGTCTGAGTGCCGAGATCGCCGGTCAGTTGATAGTCGTAAATCTTTTCGATTTCCACCAGGCTTAGGCGGCTTTGCTCCTGGCGTAAAATTTCACTTTGAGTGTCTAAGCCTTGCTTCAGAACCAAAGCGGGTACGTCCTGAGGCCTTAAGTTAAGACTGACTGCTTGGGCTTGAGTCGGGCAGCAAAGAGAACTCAGTGAGATTGCGATAAAAAGGATGAAAAGTTGCGGACTCTCTAAAATTTTCATAGGTGGTTGGTTTTATGAGCGCCGCTAGATGAAGTCAAATTGACTTTGGCCGCGGTTTCAGCAAAATGGCCTCTATGAAAAACATCGCCCTCTTGCTTGGAATGATTCTTTTTGCAGCCCTCAGTCGCCTGATTCCACACGTTCCCAATGTCACAGCCATAACCGCAACTGCGCTCTTGGCTGGCGCTTATTTGCCGAATCGCACTTACGCGGTTTTTGCACCTCTGGCGGCTCTGTGGCTCAGCGATTTATTTCTTGGTTTTCACAGTACTTTGCTGTTTGTCTACGCAAGTGTCGCAGTGATCGCGCTTTTAGCTCCGCACGGAAAGCCGAACTGGCTCAAATTAGGCCTGTCGAGCTTTGCTGCAAGTTTACTGTTTTTTGTCGTCACTAATTTTGGTGTTTGGTTGATGGATTCGTTTTATCCGAAAACCGCTGTGGGGCTCGTTGATTGTTATGTGATGGCCTTGCCTTTTTTTGGGACTCAAGTGGTTGGTGATTTACTTTACACCCTGGCCCTTTTTGGAACTGTGCAAGTGCTCTTTGCTTGGAAGCCTGAGTTCTCTCCACAGCTTGATCCAAAAAACTCTGAGGCACAGATCAACGTTTCAACGAAGATCTGACTTTTTTCTTTTTGAGATCTCGCTTCAATTCCTGATTCATTTTTTTAACCTTGCCGGCTAATTTTTTTTCATATTTCAAAAGCAATTTTTGCAAGCCTGAATCCTGAATTGCCAAAATTCGAACAGCCAAAATTCCTGCATTCCAGGCATTGTCCACAGCCACTGTGGCCACCGGAATTCCTTTCGGCATCTGAGCAATGCTCAAGAGAGCATCCAATCCTTCCAATTTGCCAATCTGAATCGGCACTCCAATCACCGGCAAAGTCGTCAGACTTGCCACCATTCCTGGCAAGTGTGCAGCGCCCCCCGCTCCCGCGATGATGAGATGAAATCCGCGGTCCGCAGCTTGGCGTGAAAAACTGATCATGGAATCTGGGGTTCGATGGGCGGAGACCACTTCCATGTGCGCCTCCAGACCAAATTCTTTCAAGGCGGCCTTCGCCTGTTTCATGATTGAAAGATCACTGGTGCTGCCCATGATGATGGCGACTTTCATAGCTGAAACCTCTTTCTCTCTTTGAGCGCTTTTTGTAGTAAGGCCGGCCCTTTGGGACCAAGATAATTCACATGACCCATTTTTCGTCCGGGTCGATTTTCCAATTTTCCGTAGAGATGCAGGCTTCCTGAAAGTTCTTGCGGAACTTGAATCGCCTCCGTCGACTGGCCGATGAGATTGGCCATCACAAATTGCGGCGAGAGAAGTTGCGGTGCTTGAATCTTTTCACCTAAGCCAGCTCGGATGTGCAAGCTGAACTGGCTTTCGCTCAAAGCATTTTGCGAGTAATGTCCGCTGTTATGAACTCGTGGCGCCAATTCATTGATCAGCAGCGCCGAGCCGGTATCAAACATTTCCACAGCCAAGGCGCCCACATAGTCTAACTTCTTCATCATTTGCTTGAGCTTTTTTTCTAAGCTTGGCCAAGCCTTGTGCTGAACCGGGCCACGCACCCAATCGCACTTGCCATGAGTTTGAAAAGTCTCTACCAAGGGCAAAGAGATGCAATCTGAATTCGAACTGCGAATCAAAATCGAAGCGAGCTCGCGCTTAAACGAAATATGCTTTTCGGCTAACCAATCCTGCGGCTTGAGTTTCATTCGCTCCTCTAAGGGCTGCAAATTCTTGAGTTTCTCGACAAAATGAATTCCGTAGCCGTCGTAACCACCAAAATTCACTTTGAGAACGAAAGGGCCGTCCAAATCCTTCCAAGCATAGCGAAGTGTTTCCACTGAGTTCACTTTGCAGTAGGGGCTTGTCGGAATTTGAAATTCGGTAAGAAGTTCTTTTTGCGTCCACTTGCTTTGAATTCGTTTCATCAAACTGGGGCAAGGAAAAATCTTCTGGGGATGGAGCTTTTCCATTTCAAGCAGGGCTTCAACCGGAGCGAATTCCGATTCGAATGTCAGATGATCCACAGTCTCAGCAAATCTGATCAAGCTATTGGAATCACTCAAGCTTCCTTTGCTCCAATGGCTCAGCACTTGAGCCGCAGGATCTTTGGAGTCTTCCGAAAAAACTGAAACCTGATGGCCCATTGGATGCGCTTCCAGAATCATCATGCGAGCCAGTTGGCCGCCGCCAAGGATGCCGATTCGAGACTGAGATTTGAACCTCGAAGGAGGCTTCGATTTTGAGTGCGCTTTGTTTCTTTTCACCTGAGAAGATTTATCATTTTCAAAAAAGATATGCTACATCCGCTGTTGTGATCACTGACGTCAAACCGCATCAACCAATTTCGGCTCAAGCTTTGGGCCACTCACTTCGACCTATTTTGGATGGAAAGGTCAACTTTCCGCTTTGTTTGGCGCCGATGGTGGGTCTGACCCATGTGGCACTTCGCTTGGTTGTGCGCGATTACTTGCCTGAATCCGCTTTCACCATTTGGCCAACCGAGATGCTGAACTCGCGGCGCATTCCGGGTGAAGATTTGGACAAAACTCACTCGGCCCTGCGAGCTCCTGAGGAATCGGGAATGGTGCCGCAGATTCTCGGCAATGAAGAAAAATACATTTCTGAAAGTGTCATCAAGCTTCAAGCATGGGGAGCCGAAGGGATCGACATTAACATGGGCTGCCCGGTGCAAAAAGCTTTGAAGCACAATTACGGAGTCGCCTTGATGGGCGATGCCGGTTACGCCGCCGAAGTGGTGCGACTGACGGTCAAGCATTCCGGCGTGCCGGTGTCGGTGAAATTGCGGGCGGGAACTCAGGCTGATTTTGATTATCTGTATCGATTTGTCAGTGGGCTGAGAGAGGCAGGAGCTGCGTGGATTTCTTTGCATCCACGAACCGCAGCGCAAAAAAGGCGCGGCTCAGCGGATTGGGAGCAAATCCGAAAACTTCGTCAGCTGGTCGATTTTCCAATTGTCGGCAACGGCGATATTCAAACGGCGGATGATGTGTTTGAAATGCTGTCGCAAACCCAATGTGATTTGACCATGGCGGGCAGAGCTTTGGCAGCCAGGCCTTGGTTGCTATGGCAGGTTGGCGAGAAGCTCGGTTTTTCGGCTCCCCCGGACGCGCAGGCAAAAGATTTGGGAGTGCTCCAGTCTGACGGGGAATCTCGACGTGCGCCTCAGTCGCCGACGGAAGAGGGAGCTGAATACGGTCGATGTCTTCTAAAGTTGATTGGCTTGTCTCGACATTATTTCGGCGAAGAGCAAGCTTTGCGCAAAATTCGTTTTTATGTTCGCACCACCAGCGTATGGTTGGTCTTCGGTCAGACTTTGTTTGGGATCACCTGCCAAGCCAAAAGCATCGTTGAGATGATGGACAAAGTGGCGCAATTCTTTTCTCAAGAAGTCGAGATGCAAGCTCGCACTCAGCTTCGAGAATAAAATCTCTGGTCTGAGAGTAAATCTAAAGCTCGGATAAAACTTGTGCGACCTGGGAAATTTCTTCTTCGCTGTTGTAAATATGTGGACTGAGGCGCAGGCACCAATCGCCTTGAATGTGAGTCATCGAGATGACAATTTTGTGGTCGTAGTACATCTTGCGCATCAAATCCATTTCGAGCTCGGCCAGTTTCGGCGGAAGTTCAAAAGCAGTCAGCGGACCACGCAAAGAATCGGGAAATGCACTGAGGCACTTCCATCCGGTTTTTTCAGTCACTAATTTTTCAGTGAGCATACTCAGGGCGGCGATTTGCTGATTGATTTTTCCTGAACCCTGCTGATGCCAAAATCGAAAGGTCTCATCGAGGCCATAAAAATCAGAAAAATTGTGAGTACTGCAAATCATCCAACGAGCTGTCCAAGGATCACCTTCGCCGAAAACCGCAAAGTGAGGCAAGACTTTGCCAGTGGTCCAACCAGCAAATTGAGGTTCGAGCAGGTCTCGCACGCTGGGCGAAACATAGCCAAATCCGGTGCCTTTGGGGCCCATCACCCATTTGTGCAAATTGCTGCCGTAAAAATCCACTTTGCTTTGAGAAAAATCCAAAGGAAGGGCGCCGGCGCCGTGAGCTCCATCGACAGCAAATAAAATATTCTTTGAGCGAAACAAACTGGCCAATTTTTCAATCGGCAAAACCAAACCGTTGCCGGTCATCACATGTGACATCATCACTAGCTTTGTTTTGGGCCCGAGAGATTTTGAAACATTGGAAACAATTTGCTCTTCAGTCAGCTTGCTTGGGTCCTCGCCTTGATCAAAGAGGCTCACCACTCGCAAAGTGTGGCCTTCGATTTTTGCTTTGTATTCGCACATTCGCACGATCGCTCCGTACTCGAGATCAGAAATCAGAATTTCAGACTCGGGAGGCAGACGAAGTGCGAGCAAAAAATCATTCATCACGATGGTGACATTGCTCCGCAGATAAAGATGTCTGGGATCAGCGTGAACAAAAAGTGCCAGCTCTTTTTGTGTTTTCCACATGCGCTCCCAAGCGCCGAAAAGCGCCGCAGTTGGATTTTTCTCCATCAAGCTTTTCTCTTCTTGCACTTTGGTTAAAACAGAATTTGGCGTGAGCGATACACTGCCCGAGTTGAGATAGGTCAACTGACTTGGGTAATTGAAAAGCGAACGAAAAGAATCAGTCAATTGAACCTCGCAGAAATCAGGCTTTCAGCATTGCGTCTAGTTTGCCTTCGTCGTCCAAGGCTTTCATGTCCGAGTAGCCACCAATTAATTTTCCGCCAATCATAATGATGGGTACGGTTCTCCAACCGGTTTTGTTTTTGATCGCCTGCATTTCGTCCGGTTTGCTGGTCAGATCAATCTCTTTGAAAGCAACACCTTTGTCGGTCAAAAAGCGTTTGGCAATCACACAGTATGGACAAGGAACTTTCAAATAAACCACCACTTCAGCCATCGAAATTCTCCTCACCGCGCTCGAAATCAGCCCCCGCGCGTTAATCGAAAAAAATGTCCCACAGGTGGCTGGAAAAGACAAGACTATGAAAACTTATGCTGTGTCCCCTCTGTAATTCAAAACATGTCGAAGCCTTCCGACACTCGCACATCAAGCAATCGGCCGAGTGCTTGGCCTATCTTTGCGTGATTTGCGATCTGATTTTCAAAGATCCAGCCGATCATTTGGATTGGAGTGAGCAGAAGCAGCGATATGATACTCATTCCAATCAACTAGGTGATGCGGGGTATGAAAAATTTCTCGGTCAGCTGGTTGGCCCCTTGCTCGCAGCACTCGCGCTTGGCTCCTCGGAATTGTCAAAAAATCAATTGCGAGGCTTGGATTGGGGATCGGGGCCTAGCAATGTTTTACAGCAGTTGATCCAGCGAGAAAATTTAAAGATGGAAATTTATGATCCAGTCTATCAGCCAAAATTTCCAGTGGGCTTGTTTGATTTTATCACTTGCACAGAAGTGGTAGAGCACTTTCAAAATCCAGCGCAATCCTTTCAGGAAATCGACCGATTGTTGAAAGTCGGTGGGCTGTTCGCCGGTTTAACGTCCTTCCATCAGGGTGCAAAGCATTTTGAAAATTGGTGGTATGCCAGAGACACAACGCACGTCGTTTTTTATTCAGAGAAAACATTTCAGTGGATTGCAAAAAATTGGAGCTATGAAATCTTGCAATTGAGCTCGCCAATTTTCGTTTTTAAGAAAATTAAAAATTTGAATTTTAAAATCTAAACCCGAATTCGCCATTATCGAGTGATGCAAAGCCCTTGCATCAAGGCGCGGTTGGTCCAAGAAAAAAAGCCTAAATCGGTTGAAAGCTGAGCTGTGATTCCTGTCACCATGCCACCTGGACAAGCGGATTGAATCTGCTGATAAGCTTGGTCGATGTAATGGGTGTCGCCAACAAATCCTAGGATCACAGATTGAGAGCCAGAACCTTTCACCATTTTTCCACTTTCAATTGATGCCATTGGAATGAAATCGGAAGTGTGTACTTGATGAATCGAATGAGCGCAGGCGCCCAGTGCTAAAAATAAAATGGTGAAATGGATTCGCTTTGTCATCGCTCATGCCTTGGTGAATTGGCAGCTGATTTGGCGACGGAAGTATTGCAATAGCCCGTGGCAATCACATGCTTGGTGAAGACAAAGGGATAAGTCGTTGTTTCATCTTTAGTCAAAATTCCCGAGATCACACCATTTGGACACTGAGCTTGTAGATCAGCGACCAGAGGATCGATGTAATCATTGTTAAAGTTAAAACCCAAAAAGATCGTTTTAGAAACCTCAGCTTTGACGACTTTATGTCGATCCGAAGGGATAGGAGTGAGGGAGACGGAATTAATATGCATACAAGCCGAGAGCGAAAGAGAAAAAGTAAGTGTCATGGCAAACTTTTTGAGCACAGTACTATTTGTGGGAAGAGAACTAAAGAATTGAGACATTTTATAAGACTCCATCGGTAAGCTCAGTTGAATTTTCAGAAGCAGCAGTGCGAGTTTTCATACAGAAACCAGTGACTTTGACGATCTCACCTGAAATGGCCGGATACTTTCGCATCTCGCGAATCGAAGTCAGAGCCGTGACTCGTCCTGAAGGACATTTTTGGTGAATTTCATAGATCATTTTCTCAGCATAGCGAACATTGTAAGTCATCACTCCCGTTCGTGGCCCCATCTGAAAGAGTGAAAGAAGAGCTGCGGCCTGAGCAAGACTGTCTCCAGCTTGACTGTTGGTTGCCTTCGCCATCAAGCCGATCTCTTCGGTGCTCACGCCGGACTCACTCATTAAAATTTCAAACGGAATCATGGCTTAGCTTTGCCGATTGTCGATTTGCCCCAGCTGCACATGATGCAGGACCGCACATCCGCAGATGATCGATCCAATGGTGGCCATGAAAACTCGCTGAAGGCGTGTGATGACAGTTTGATAACTTTGCATATTTCAGAGCCTAGCTTCAGAACGGAACTCAAAACAAACTATAGTTTCAGAGTGTGCGGCGGATCATGAGCTAGGGGATCAGCCCGGGTCGATCGCTCTGCGCTGATGGGATTGGGCATTCTCAAAATGCTGCGTAGTCCTTGGTGAAAGTCGACTGAATTTTGAAATGCCGCAGATTGTTCGCAGGTTAAACTTCCGACCATCGAGGTGCAAAACAATTTGAAAAATAGTGGTGGGCCCAAGATTCAATTGATGTCTTGTGATTTTCAATTCGGGGAAAACATTTCAGTCGGTCGTTGAGATGTGGACTTCCCAAATTTACCAATTGAACTCGCCGACAAATCCTAAGATTGCAAACCGGAAATAAGAGCCTTGGGCCGATCTTTCAATTTCAACAACGGACGCTGGCATCAATTTTTTTGAATTTTTTATTTGACGGAGTTTTGTGATCTTTCATTTGGGCTTAGGGCAAAATTATTTTTCATTTCGATCCCGGAGTCGGGTTTTGTATTCGCTTGCGAGGATGAGCATTTTCAGCAAGCTGCAAGCCATTTAAAGTGCAGCTCTCGAGCTTCGTCGTTTTTGTGAAATTGCCAAAAATTGCTCTTTAAATTCTCGTGTTATAAATGATCTATGAAAATAGCGCGGTAAATGAATCGGTTATTTTATTTTTAAAACATGGAGAATCAGATGAATCTCAAAACGCTATCCAATGAAACTCTCAATCAGAATCTCAAATCTTTCGTGAAATTAGAGCGAGAGCTGCTCTCTGAAATCTTGCTGCTCATTTCTGAGGTCGACAGGCGAAAGCTTTATCTCAAACTAGCCTACCCAAGCTTGTTTGAGTATCTAACCAAAGAGCTTGGCTACAGCTTCGGTAGTGCTCAAAGAAGAATCGATGCAGCAAGGCTGATGCAAGATGTGCCGGATCTCAATGATAAGCTTGAATCAGGATTATTGAACTTGGCTCAAGTCTCTGTTTTACAGAAAAGCTTGCGGGAAAAAGCAAAGCAGACTGGAGTTAAGATCACACCTGTAGAAAAGCAAAGCTTAGTGAATGCGATTGAAGGAAAATCCTTTGATCAAACTCAAAGCTTAATTGCGCAATCATTGGAGATTCAAATAAAGACGGCGGCTAAGACTCTCGTTCAAAGCGATGAATCAGTCAGGCTTGAGGTCACGCTTTCCAAAGAGCAGTGGGAAAAGCTGAAGCAAGCTCGAGAACTTTTATCCAATTCACTGCCACATGGCAGCTGGGATCAGATGCTTGAGTACATCTCAGATCAGGTTATCAAACAGAAAACCAAGTCAAAATCCAAGACCAAGCTTGAGACGGAGAAAAAAAATATGTCGTCGCAAGAGAAAAAGTTTGAAACGCAGGCCGAGAATCCTCTCGCGCCATCTCCAGCCAGAGAAAAAATCTCATCTCCGATCAGGCGAGCTATCTTTGCGAGAGATCAGAAGTGCCAGCATCAGGATTCCAAATCAAAGCGCAAGTGTGGATCGAGATGGAATTTGCACATTGATCATATCAAACCTGTTTGGGCTGGCGGCCGAAGTGAGATCACGAATTTGCGGCTGCTCTGTGCGGCACACAATCTCAATCGTTACCGAAAGCAAGTTGGAATCCGGTAAATTTGAGGGGGCCGTCAAGCTCACGAAAAACTGTCTTCTAAAAAGAATCTCGCACGAGTTTTGGTCTAAGCTCGTTTTTTAGATTATTCACCGAGTGCAGATTTCTATATCTGTCCGCTCTTTTTAGAGGCAAAGATTCTCTAAGCGAGTGCGGAACAGATCTGGGTTTGTGAGCAATTTTAACTCGTCAAAAAGCGGCTTTGCTTCTTCATTTTGTAGGGACAAAGCTTTCAGCCATTGCTTGGTGCGGGCTTGCGCAAAGTATGGCGATTTCCAATCTGCGCTGGCCTGGAAAAATTGCGGAATCAATCCACGGGTTTTTCCCCAGAATTGGAAATCAATTTCAGAATTGGTTTCAGAATTGGTTTCAACGTCAATTTCAGCATCAGTTTCAGAATCAATTTGCGATTGTGCAATCGAATCTTTGATCTGGCGAAACAAATAGGGTTGCGCGACAGCGCCTCGGCCGATCATGATTTTCCGGCAATTCGTTTGGCGAGCGCAATTCCAAAAATCATTGACCGTCCAGATTTCTCCGTTGGCGACGATCGGGATCGCCACCGATTCTTGGATTTTTGGAATCCAATCCCAAAAAGCGGGTGGGCGGTAGCCGTCGGTTTTGGTTCGGCAATGGACTGTCAGCCATTGAGCACCGGCTGCTTCCACAGCTTGAGCGTTGGCAATACAGACAGCAGGATCGTCAAAGCCTAAGCGCATTTTTGCAGTGACGGGAATGTGAGTTGGAACAGCTGACCTCACCGCTTCAACAATTTTAAAAATTCGTTCGGGAGTTTTGAGCAAGCTCGCGCCGCCGTCATGTCGATTCACTGTTTTCGCCGGACAGCCAAAATTCAAATCGATACCGAGAGCTCCGAGCTCTGCCGCGTGCGCTGCATTTTCCGCCATTGGACCGGGTTGGCCGCCAAGGAATTGCAAAAAAAGTGGAGTGCCACTTCGCGTGCGGCAGCCCATTGCCAGCTCCGGAGCATAGCGATGAATCACAGGCGCAGAGTGCAGTTTGTCAGTGACGCGAATAAATTCCGTCACGCAATGATCAATGCCACCAATCGAAGTTAGGACATCGCGAAGCACAAAGTCGACGACTCCTTCCATCGGCGCTAAATGAAGTTCAAAAGATTTCTGCAATCACTCACCCATTTTTTTGACGGCAAGAAATTCTTTTTCTGTCACCGGCTGAATCGACAAGCGCTGACCTTTTTTGATCACCATCATGTCTCGCAAGGCCTTGGCCTCTTTCAGTTCGTTCAAAGCGACAAGCTGTTTAAACTTTTCGACAAATTGAACTTGTACGCAAAACCAATTCGGATTTTCGGCAGTCGCTTTGGAATCAAAGTAATCGCTTTTTTTATCAAACTGAGTTTCATCCGCCACAGCCGCCGCAGATACTTTGGCCACACCAGCGACCCCAGGTGGCTCAGCGTTCGAGTGATAAAACAAAACCCAGTCACCGACTTGCATATCGCGGCTCATGAAATTTCTGGCTTGGTAATTGCGAACTCCGCCCCACCAAGTGCGTTTGTCTTTTTCTAAGTGATCAATCGAATAAGTTTCTGGCTCCGATTTCATCAGCCAATACTTCACTGACATTTAAATCGCATCTCCACTGTGTAGCCATCGCCAATCGCACCGCGAGCAACCGAACCACCAAGTCCGAGGATTCCGCCCGCCGCACTTTCGTTGCGCCCGCCAAAAACCCAAGCCGCACTGCCGATCCCTTGTGCCACCTTGCTGACAGTCTTAGCTGTGTGATAATCACCCTCATCCATGCTGCCAGTGTATTTCTTGTCTTCGTTGATAAAGGCTGCGGATTTTTTGTACTGCTCGCAATAATTATTGGCCTGAGAGATCGCATTGCGGGCGCCGTGCTCTGGATCTTCTGCTTTGACTTCGACTCGGTGAATTCCATCGACTCCTGGGCGGACATCTCGGTGATGGGCGCAGGAAGACAAAATCAAGACAATCGAGAGGCCGCTCAAAATACAAATCAATTTCAAGTCTGCGAATGGCCTTTGCTTTTGCATGCGATTCTTTCTGCGTTGGAGGTTGTGTTTTTCAGATTTAGCCTTGAAAATGCCGAAGGTTAGCGAAAAGGTCATTGAAAATCGGAAAGGTGGGGCATATGAACCCATGGATTGTGATCACGGGAGCTTCCGCTGGAATAGGCGAGGCGACGGCCAAAGAGTTCTCACGAAAAGCTTACAATTTGATTTTGCTCGCTCGGCGAAAAGATCGGCTGGAAAAGCTCAAAACAGAAATTCAAGCAGCCGGCAGCAAATCTGAAATCGTCATCGCCGAAGTCGACGTCACCAAACCACAACAGATTGAAGCTTTTGTGAAGACTCACAGCAAGCTGCTAGAGAAAGTCGAAGTGCTGATCAACAACGCAGGCCTGGCTAAGGGCACCGATAAAATGCAGGAAGCGCGCACTGCCGACTGGGATGTAATGATTCAAACCAATATCACCGGACTTTTGCACTTTACGCGAGCAATTTTGCCGTATTTTGTGGCAAAGCAAAGTGGGCATATTATCAATATCGGATCTGTCGCAGGGCGATGGACTTATCCAGGTGGGGGAGTTTATGCGGCCACCAAATTTGCGGTTCGCGCCATCACCGAGGGACTCAGGCTCGATCTGATCGGAAAACAAATTCGTGTCAGCAATGTCGAGCCGGGAATGGTCAATACAGACTTCAGTTTGGTGCGCTTCGAGGACAAAGAAAAGGCAAAAGCCGTTTACGCCGGGATGAAGCCTTTGACAGCTGAGGACATCGCGGAGACGATCTCTTGGGTTGTTTCGCGGCCAGCGC
>JAYUCD010000253.1:0-7163 GCA_043740515.1 Bdellovibrio sp.
GCGATAACGCCAGGCGATCAAGGCGGGAGTGTCGACGGTCCAGCAGTATTGCACTCGCTTGCTCCGCGACGCCATCGAGAACGCCCGCCGAGGCGACGAGATTGCCGAGGCCGAGGCGAAGCGGGGCGCGTTCGTCGGATTCCACGCGATCACCGAAGATCCCGAATACCTGGCCGAGTGGAGTGCCTCGGCCACCTCTCGCGAGCGGGCAGAGATCCACGTCATCGAAGCGCCCGACTACACCTCGCAGATCTTGCCAACCGTGTCGCTATTGTCACGGGCGGCGCACGCGGCATCGGCTACGCCGTTGCACAACGCTTTCTACAGTCGGCGGGATTTAAAAGGAAGTCGTCGAAAGGAAAAAAGCGTTAATTAACTGAATTAATTAACGATTTATGAAAGATCGGGAACATTAGTGATGCCCCGCTAAGTTATTGAATTAACAAAGGGGGAAATTGGTGGAGGTGGGGGGAATTGAACCCCCGTCCGCAAGTCATTCACAGCCAGGCGCTACATTCTTAGTCAGTGATTTAATTGATCAGAGAGCTTCCACAGACAAAATCTCTAAGACCCTCCCCAAAGTGATTTTAAGCTTGAGCCCTTCAGAGAACAATTCAAGCCGAGATCGCTAAAGTTACAAGTCGTCGGTGAACACGATCAAATCACCGGGACTCGTACAACGTTAACCTAAGTTAAGCTGCAAGTGCGTAATCGTTTCCAATTACAAAGTGCACGTTTTTATCGAGGTCCTCATGCGCCCCGGAATGCTCCTGGTGCTTCAGTACCCACGTCGAAGCCAGGTCACCCCCAGTTTCTTGTGCGTTGGTCGGCAGCAAGGTCCATCACTCTACATGGAATTTGGATGGTTACCAAATTTATATTTTGGCGGCCGGTATCCTGCTGAAAGATGGGGCATGTCAAATTGACCTGAAAATGAATCGATTTTGTTGAAATTCCTCTGAAAAATCCAGAGTTATCAACTTCCTCCACGGACTTATCCACAAAATGTTGGATTTTTCAGCTATGTGATAACATTTTCTGACAAAAACATGACAAAGTCTGAACTCAATCAAATCAAGCTCTTAACGCAGGTTCGCTACCAAATAAGGGAAGGCACCTATTTGGTGATCGGGAACAGTTGCAGGTTCAGTTGATAGACTCGCTCGCCTTTGCTGGAGGAACGCCTCACGCCGATATTTTTTTGGGTTTCCTTGCGGATCTTGCGGAGGTGAAAGCGCAAATCTTCGAATTCAGCGCGAGTCATTGCTAAGGTCGCTGATCCGAATTCGCGGTCCGTTGCCGAGTCTTGGTACAAGCTTTCGAGACCAAGGTACATCAGCTCGCCTTGCAATTTTCTGACAAGTGCAACTGGAATTTCTTCAGCAGATTCGATCAGAGCTCGAGCTTTTTTTATTTCTCCGGTGGATTCGTCGCGCACCAATTCTCCAGCCGCAAGCAGCGAATTCAAGGCCGCTTGAATATCGTCAGCTGAAGCTTTGTTGCGTAAAGTTTCTCGCAAAGATTCAGCATCGAACTTGACATCTTTCTGATCGACCATCGAGTACAGAATCCAGGCGATCCAGCTTGGAATTTTCTCCCAAGTCTTTTGATCGATCTCACCTGATTTCAATTTAGCATTGACACGATTTTCATTGAGAGCTTTCAAATGCATATTGCGCTCACCCGGATCAGAAGCTTGGCCAAAAAGAACCAAGAGTTTGAATTCCTCTGTCTGATCTTTGTTGAAGCCCATTGCTTTTGCGAATTTCGCAATCATGTCTGGAGAAAGATTTCGCTTCCCTTCGATAATCAATTTCAAATAATTCGGAGATTTGATATTCGCCGCCGCTGAGAAGACCGCATAATTGTAAGGTCGAATATCTTTTTTCGAAATCTCACGGCGATGCTGGTAATAATCACTGAGCAATTTTCTGAAATCCAAATAATCTGAAATCACCGGAGCTTCCAAAAATGATGGCATCGCAGTAAATTGCGCAGCGACCTGAGCCGCCGATGGAGCAGACTCTGCGATTGGGGTATGGGCTGGAACAGGAGCTTCAGTCCCTGCTTCAACCTCAGCTTTTGGAGTTTCAGCAGCAGCTTCAACTGCTGGTGGCTTTTCAGAAAAAAGTGACATTGCATTTGCGGCTGCAGCGGTCAGAGCCGCTGATACCGATGAGGACGGTTTTAGGTTTTCAGAATCCATTTGCACTCCCATCGTCAGCCCCTATCACACCTGAGCGAATTGCAAAACACAAACTCTAATTCGAAAGTCTGTAGTTAAACCCTTCGAAAGATTCGTTTTTCTTCAAACATGGTGGGCTTTGTCTAGAGCTGTCCCAGGCCTGAAGTGGTGTTCTTTTGGCTAAAAAATCTTAGCCACAGGCCTAATGAGCAAGGGACGTTCCAGGGAGTCATGAGAGAAAGTGACCCCAGCTTTACTGGGGCGAGGCGAGTTAGTTCAAGATCGCCTGATGATCTTGATCGATAAAGGTACGAGTTTCTGGAACTTTTCTAGAAACATTCAGCTGAAAACTATCCGGCGCTGAATCGGCATCGCCTTTGGTGCTGATCGAAAGTTGCAGATTTCCACGCCCATCATTCCCACGAATTCTCAAACTGGTGATGGCATCATTCAAAGTCGTTCTGCGAAGCTCGCCTCTCGAATTTCTCAAATCATCCGCATCCAACGCAGAACTTCCCAAAAGATTTTCAGTTGCAGTGGAGTTGGATTTCAGCAACGGCCCAGCCAATGAAAAAACTTCTTCACCATTAGTCACGCCAAGAATTTTGAATCCAGAACGGCCTTGAATCACTTCAAAACTTTCCATTCGCGCTAGCTGCAAAGTTTTTGCATTGATCAAATCAACTTCAGTGAAACGAAAGAAGATATAAAAATTTTGGCAAGCTGCGCTCATGCAGTTGTGGTCAGGAAAAACTGCATCCATTGAAATGGCTGTGTCCCTCATCAAAATCTCGGCTCGAGCGTGTCCGACACTGATTAAAACCAAGTTAGTCGAGCAGTTTCTATTCTTTGGATCTTGATCAAAACACAACACCTTCGCAGAAATCGATTTTCGATCCGCTGACTTGCCTTCCAAGCTTGCCGAGTGATCCGCATTTAATCTTCCTGACAACTGAACTTCCTCTTTATCCAAAATCAATTTGAAAATCACCGCCTGGTTGGCAGAGTTGATTTGCAAGTGAGCTCTCTTGATTTCGCTCGCCAACTTCAAATTAGCATCGCGATTTCGAGAGTTCGAAGCTTTGGAAAGCTTAGTTTGCAAATAACTTCTCAATGCATCATCTGCTGATCCTGAAAATAAATCAGCTCGCCTTAGCAGAGTTTGTCTTTCTTGCTCGCTCAAAATTTCGTTAGCAGA
Source organism: Bdellovibrio sp. (assembly GCA_043740515.1). Lineage (GTDB taxonomy): Bacteria > Bdellovibrionota > Bdellovibrionia > Bdellovibrionales > Bdellovibrionaceae > 21-14-0-10-47-8. The sequence goes on from JAYUCD010000253.1 coordinate 3,384, forward strand.
ATCTCCAGAGGGACTTTGCTTGGCTTGATTTGGCGTCGGCTTTTGCTCAGGTTTTTGCTCTTGTTTTTGCGCAGGCTTCTGTTCGGGCTTTTGCTCTGGTTTTTGTACGGGTTTTTGCTCTTGCATTGGTGCAGGCTTCTGCTCCGATTTTTTATCAGACGAAGGACTTCCGCCTTTTTCTTGAATAGGCGTTTGGATTTGAGATTTTTTAGGATCTTCTTTTCCGTCTTTAGTATTTTGAGCTTCAGGCGGAGCAGCCGGCTTCACATCGGGTTGAGCCGCAGTTTTTGCCGGAGCTGGGGTGACATCGACCGTTGGGCCCGATGCATCTTTGCTTTTTCCGCAAGCGTTGATTGCTAGGCTCATGGCAACGATTGAAACTGAGTGCATCCAGATTTTTTTCATTTTCGACTCCTCTTTCCAGATAGCCTAGAGAGCAATCTTGTCGCCAGAGACAGATCGAAGGAATCGCATAACCGACTGAAACCACTGTCAAAGAGGTGGACAGGAGCCCGATTTGGGCTCCTGTCGCAGGAGAGAGGGGTGTGAAGGGATGTGTTTGACTGCACCGAAGTGCTTTTTTGAATTTAAAGAGTCCTCAGCACCGAGGCGCCGAGGTTTAAAATAAAACTAAATTCCCTATGAATTTTTCTTGAGCCGAAGGGAAGCGGCGGCTCGAGCAAGAACAGCTGGAAAAAACAGCTGCTGACTTACTTCTTTCGGAATCTCATTTGGATCTGGATCTTGTTTAGGAGCCGGCTCCGTCTGCGTGGGCAGATCATCTCTCACAGGCGGATTTTCTTTTGGCTTTCCCATTTCCACTTTCAATTCCTACTTTTTTATCCGTTCAGTTTCTTTTCTCATGTTCGTTGCCCAGTTTTTCGGGCTCGAACTTGAAACCAACAGGTTAAAATTAAATTTTTCACTCTGCTTCAACAGCCGTTTTTCAAACAGGCCAAAAGCAATTTCCTATGTCATCAACTCGGACTAAACTTTTGCGTTTGTTTCGCTGTCGCAGTTTTTCTTCAGCAGCGATCTGAGATCTTTTTTTAATCTCAGAAGCTTCATCAGAATTTTTCTTCATGGATCGATCGGCCAAATTGAAATCGGAAATTTTTCCAGTCCAATCTTTAGGCATCGTTTTGGTTATCAAGTGAGGAACCCATGCTGTGATCAATGTGCCAACTCCGGCGCTGAAAATTCACTTGGTTCGCTCACGACAACTGGAACCTCTTCTTTGATTTGGCACAGCCGACTGAAGGCGTAAGCGGCAGCAGCCAATCCAAAATCTTGCAAAATAAGGTCAAAGTACTGACCAGTGAGGAGCAAATTCAAAATGATGATCCCCATCCAGCCCACTAATATGTTGCTAAAAACTCGAGGCCAAATTGCAATTCCCATCGCAATCAAAATCTCGATCACTCCTGCTCCGTAAGACACCGCTTGAGACGAAAATCCAAGAAGTCGAGGCAATTGAGGAGCAACGTAAGCACTCCAGTTCGTTAAGAGATCAACAAATTTATCCATACCAGCGATCAAAGAAACTGCGACCAAACCTGATTGCAAAGCCATGAAAGCCTGAGAAATCAATTTATTATTTTCGCCGTGCCACAAGATTGGAGTTTTTTCCACTCGATAATCGCGGGCTCGCAAACCAGAACCTGTTTGGTCCGGATTTATCTCCGAATTTATTTTTGGCCTATAATCCTTTATAGGTCTCTCTGTTTGAGCCATACATCCTCCGTGTGACTTTGACTGCTCAGATGGATAGAGCAATCGTTATGCCTTGGAGGAAGCACCCAATAGTTTTGATTTGAAGGGGGTTAATTGGGGCTTTAGGGTAAATCTGCCTAAAATCAGTTTTGCAATGAGGCAAATTGCCACTGAGTTTTTCAGTTCGAATGGGGTAGTAGAAAGTCCAAAGCACTGCTGTTTTCTCGCAGCCATTTTTCACTCGTCTCAAAATTTGGATCATGCATTTTGACCAATCGCCAAAATGAATCCGAGTGATTCATTTCCTGGAGGTGAGCCAATTCATGCACCAATATATAGTCTATCACTTGCACCGGCGCGCCGATCAAGCGCCAGTTGATTTGGATAGATCCTCGATTCGAACAGCTGCCCCAGCGAGTTTTTTGATTTCGAAATTTGAGTTTTTGCGGAAAGAGTTGCATCGCCTGCGACCAAATTTCAATTTGCTTCCGAATGTATTTTTCCGATTCGCGCCGATAGAATTCTCGTAAAATTGAAAGCGCACTTTCAATATGCCTCTCACTTTCGCCTTTGAGCGGCTGGTGAGGAACATGCATTCGAAGTTGCCCAGAAAAATTCAGAGCATCCATTGAGAAAAACAATCTTTTCAGCGGAGTCGGCACCAAAGTGAGACTAAGATTTTCACCTCGAAAGATAAACTTCTCGCCCTCGATAAATTGCTTTTGGGGAAAGCGCTGCGTTTCTTTTTCCAATTGCTGTAGGCTTTTCTCGATCCAGTTTTCTTTTTGCAAAAGGAAATTTTCGATGCGAGCGATAGAGGTTCCCATGTCGGCGCGCACTTTGATCGGATGACCTGGTCTGAGAGAGATGGTGAGCGATTTGCGAAAGGCTCGTCTCTCAATACGCACAGACCACTGGCGAAAGCTCAGCTCTTGTGTTTGAATGCGCTTCGATGATGAATTTAGACGACTCCACAACATCCTTCTATCGATTAGACCCGGATTTGGTCCTAGCGGCAACCGAAGAAGCTGGCTATCAGCCAACTGGCGAGTTCACTCAGTTGAACTCCTATGAAAATCGGGTCTTCGATATTCGCCTGGAAAAAGGCAGTGCTGAAAATGATCGCATCATCGCCAAGTTCTATCGCCCAGGACGGTGGTCGATTCTGGCCTTAAAAGAAGAGCACGAATTTCTTTTCGACTTGGAAAAGGAAGGCGTCCCCGTCGTTTCCCCTTTAATTCTTCCGAATAAATCGAGCTTGTTGACTGTCTCCAATATATCAGTCGCATTTTTTCCAAAATTTGTTGGCCGTATGCCTGAAGAGTTTCTCGAGAGAGATCTGCACCGAGTTGGAAGACAACTAGCGCAGATTCACAACATTGGAGCGAGAAAAGATTTTCAGCACCGAGCAATCTTGGGCGAAGCTCCGTACTCGTCTTGGGATAATTTGAGTTTGCTTTCTTATTGGGTGCGACCCGAAATGTGGAGTCGCTATGAGAAGGCCGTTCTCACGATCATTGAAACCTACGAAGAGCATTTGGATCCGAATGGATTTTTGCGTATTCACGGCGACTGTCACAAAGGCAATTTGCTGGCGAGATTGCTGCCGGGAAATCAAAAAGAATTTTTCTTTGTCGATTTTGATGATTGCTCGATGGGCCCGGAAATTCAGGATTTTTGGATGCTCTTTTCTGGCTCAGATCTCTCAGCCGATGATTTGAATGAAGAGCAGGAAATGATTCTTTCAGGTTATGAAGAGCTGCGAGAATTTCCCCACGAGCAATGGAACTGGATTCCTTTGCTTCGAGGCTTGAGGATTTTTTCTTACTCGGCTTGGATCGCCCGGCGCTGGAGTGATCCTTCCTTCCCGAAATTATTTCCAGATTTTGAAGGTTATACCTTCTGGGCTGAGGAAACTGAAGCTCTCGAGAAGATCGCCTGGAGTCTCTGATCCTTCTTGATAACGCTACGCATCTCCTCTACAACCATTGATGGCTGGGTCCCGTACGACGGACTTTTTGTCGAATCCCGCTAGGCCCGGAAGGGAGCAACGGTACACAGAAAACT
>JAYUCD010000254.1:0-8528 GCA_043740515.1 Bdellovibrio sp.
CCTTATTTGGTAGCGCAGCTGCGCTACCAAATAAGGGAAGGCACCTTTCCAAGAACCGGATTTTGCGGTAAAGTGCGGATGGACCAAAATAATTGAGAAGGGGGCCGAGATGGCCGTTTTAGAAGTCTTAACATATCCAGATCCACGTCTGAGAGAGATTTCTCAGCCTGTGGAAAAGTTCGGCCCAGAGATCGCGAAGCTAGCCGAGAGTATGTTAGAGACCATGTATGCAGAAAATGGTATTGGCCTTGCCGCTCCTCAAGTTGGTGAGCTCATTCGCATGTTAGTGATCGACACTCGCCCGCGAGATACCAAGGGCCGCTATGAAAAAAATGATCTCAGTGAGCAGGAAGCAAAAATCACTCAGCCGCTTGTGATCATCAATCCGGTGGTGGTAAAAGGCGAAGGCGAAACCACTTACAGCGAAGGATGCTTGAGCGTTCCCTCATTTTTCGAAGAAGTGGACCGCTTTGAGAGTATCGAATTGCAGTATCAAGATGTTCACGGAAAAAACCATGTGCTGAAAACCGATGGCCTTTTGGCAATTTGTATTCAACACGAAATGGATCATCTTGAGGGAACTTTGTTCATTGATCATTTGAGTTTTGTGAAAAGCAATAAAATCAAAAACACGATTAAAAAGCATGGCTACCCTGAGAAAAATACGGAAGACGAAAAAGAGGAATTGAAAGTTTGAGCCGAGTCCGAGTTTGCTTCCTTGGAACTCCTGAATTTGCAGTTGTTGCGCTCAAACAGTTGCTGGCTGATGAACACTTTGAAGTTGTCGGTGTGGTCACCCAACCCGATCGTCCCTCAGGCCGGAAAATGCAACTGACTCCAAGCCCAGTCAAAGTTTTAGCCCAAAGTCACAACATCAAAGTTCTCTCGCCTGAATCGATCAACAAAGAAATTATTTTGCAAGCCATCCAAACTTGGACAGCCGAAGTGGCAGTCGTTGTGGCTTTTGGCCAAATCCTCTCGACAAAATTTCTCAATCTTTTTCCCTTCGGTGCAGTCAACGTTCACGGCTCTGTGTTGCCTAGATGGAGAGGGGCTGCGCCGATTCAAAGAGGCCTCGAAGCAGGTGACACCGAAGCTGGAGTTTCATTGCAAAAAATCGTGAAAGAATTGGATGCCGGTGATCTGATTGGAATTCGAAAAATGGAAATTTCCAAAGACATCACAGCCATGGAGCTTCACGATGAATTGGCGCAAATGGGAGCTCAATTGCTACATGTCGAGTTGATGGATTACATCCGTGGCAACTTGGCGCCTATCCCGCAAGACACAGCCGGAGTGACTTATGCCAAGAAATTGGAAAAATCAGAGTGTTCAATTGACTGGCGACAACCTGCTGAGATGATTCACAACAAAGTCCGAGCCTTCACCATGGGGCCAGGAACTTTCACTACTTTTCAAGGCAAGAAATTGAAAATTCATCGGACCGGGCTCAGTTCCTTGGAAGGAAAACCTCGAGAGATTTTGGAAGTCCACGACAACAAATTGGTGATTGGCTGCGGAGACTTCAGTTTGCAGTTGCTGGAAGTTCAACCTGAATCGCGAAATCGAATGTCGATCGAAAATTTTATCAAAAGCCAAAACTCGGGCGCCGCCGCTAATCTCAAAAAAGGAGATTTCTTTGCCGACCTCTAAAGCGCAGACCAAATTGATTTCACCTTCGATCTTGGCTGCTGATTTTGCCAATCTGGAGCGAGAGATCAAAGCCGTGACCGAGGCCGGCGCTGACTGGATTCATGTCGATGTGATGGACGGACATTTTGTTCCCAACCTTACCATCGGTGTGCCAGTGGTTCAGTCGCTCAAGAAAGTTTCGAAGCTTCCTTTGGATGTGCATTTGATGATCGAAAGGCCAGAGAATTTCATCGAGGCCTTTGCCAAGGCGGGAGCTGATCATCTAACCATCCATGTGGAGTCAACTTCGGAGCCCGAAGTGCTTCTCAAAAAAATTCGCGGATTGGGCTGCAAGCCGGGAATCACTTTGAGGCCTCGAACTCCGCTCAATCAAATTCTGAAATTTCTTCCACTGGTGGATTTGGTTTTGGTGATGACTGTCGAGCCGGGATTTGGCGGTCAAGAGTTTATGCTCGATCAAGTTCAAAAAATCACTGAATTGAAAACCGAGAGAGAAAAGCAAAATCTGCATTTTCTGATTGAGGTCGACGGTGGAGTGAATGCCGAGACATTGAAGCATCTTACTGGCGCCGATGTTTTGGTGGCTGGCAATTATATTTTCAAAAATGATTATAAAAAAGCGATCCAGACTCTCAAAGGATCTGTTTAGGAAAGAGCTTCTATGACTTCCAAAAATTCTAACAAAGAAAAAATTCAGCTCACCGGTGAAGACGTCACGATCGAAAATGTGCGAACGGTGGCTCGTGGATTGACTCATGAAGTGGTCTTGGCCGAATCAGCCAGAGCCAGCATGTTAAAATCAAGATCTTACATTGAAGGCCGAATCGCCCAAGGTGAAGTTATGTACGGAGTGAACACCGGTTTCGGAGCCTTCAGCTCGGTGCGAATTTCAGATAGCGAAATCGAAGAGCTGCAACGAAATTTGATTCGCTCGCACTCGGCAGGAGTGGGAACTCCCTTCAGCAAAGAAGAAAGTCGCGCGATTATGTATTTGCGTGCCAATGCTTTGGCTCGAGGTCATAGCGGAATCCGCCCCGCAGTGGTCGAAAAGATTTTGGAGTTTCTCAATCTCGATATCATTCCGGTCATTCCCTCTCAAGGTTCGGTCGGTGCGAGCGGCGATCTGGCTCCGCTCTCACATTTGGCGCTGGCCTTGATCGGTGAAGGTGAAGTTTGGGATGAAAATGGAAAAGTCATCGAAATCGACCAGCTTTTGATTCGGCGAAATCTGCAGCCGTTGGTTTTGCAAGCCAAAGAAGGTTTGTCAATGATCAATGGCTGCCAGGTGATGACGGCCGTTGGAATGTTAGGTGCTTACGATGCGAGACGTTTTCTGTGGATGACAGATTTGGCTGGAGCGATGTCGCTTGAAGCTTTGCGTGGCTCGAGGAAAGCATTCGACCCCTTGATTGCACCGACTCGTCCACATCCAGGTGAAGCGAAGACAGCGAGAAATTTGCTGCGCTTGATGGGCGCCACAAGCGGCATCGCTGAGAGCCACGAAAACTGCAACAAGGTTCAAGATGCTTACTCACTTCGTTGCATGCCGGCCGTTCACGGCGCTGCCAAAGATTCGCTCGGCTATGTTTGGCGAGTCTTGGAAACCGAAGCCAACTCATCAACCGATAATCCGCTCGTCTTCGCCGATGAAAACAAAGTTTTATCCTGTGGAAATTTTCACGGTGAGCCCGTAGCATTTGCTTTGGATTTCGCGGCCATCAGTACCAGTGCGGTGGCGAATATTTCCGAGTGTCGAATTCAAAAACTGATCAATCCTGCGATGAGTGATTTGCCTGCTTTTTTGACCTCTCAAGGAGGTCTGAACTCAGGTCTGATGATTGTTCAGGTGGCAGCTGCTTCATTGGTCAGTGAGAATAAAATTTTGGCGCATCCAGCTTCTGTCGATAGCATCCCAACTTCTGCCGATAAAGAAGATCATGTGAGCATGGGCACGATCGCAGCTCGCAAGTTTGTGCAGATTTTGAGAAACTCGGAAAATGTTGTCGCCATGGAAATGCTCGCAGCCGCTCAAGCAATCGATTTGCTCAATCCTCACAAACCTGCGGCCGCGGTGCTTGCGGCCCATGAAAAAATCCGACAGGTCATTCCTTATGCTGCCAAAGATCGTGTTTTCTCCAAAGACATCACAAAATTGCGCGAGTTAATCCAAAGCGATCAACTGGTCGAAGTGATTAACCGTTCGATTGGCCAACTAGAATTTTAAATTTCTTTGCTGTGCTTGCAAAGCTGAATTGAAGGAGGATTTATGTCTCGAGTTGTTCGCGCACCGACTGGAACCACTTTGCATTGCAAAGGTTGGCAACAAGAAGCCGCTTACCGCATGATTCAAAACAATCTTGATCCCAGTGTCGCCGAACATCCCGAAGATTTGATCGTCTACGGCGGCATCGGAAAAGCTGCTCGCAATTGGGAATGTTTTGATAAAATTCTTGCCAGCCTGCGCAGTCTTGAAAATGACGAAACTTTGCTGGTGCAATCCGGAAAGCCGGTGGGAATTGTGCGGACTCATGAAAATGCTCCGCGGGTTTTAATTGCAAATTCCAATTTGGTTCCCAAGTGGGCGACCTGGGAACACTTTCACGAGTTGGACCGCAAAGGTCTGATGATGTTTGGTCAGATGACGGCGGGATCTTGGATTTACATTGGGACTCAAGGAATCATTCAAGGGACTTATGAAACTTTTGTTGAGGCGGGCCGACAGCATTTCGGTGGTAGTCTCAAAGGCAAAGTGATTTTGACCGCGGGTCTTGGTGGAATGGGTGGAGCCCAGCCTCTCGCCGGGGTTTTCGCTGGAGCTTGCGTGCTAGCGATTGAAATTGATCCGACAAGGATTCAGAAAAGACTGGAAACAAAATACATCGATGAAGTCGCCACCAGTGTCGACGATGCCATCGCTCGCATTCGAAAATATTCTGCGGCTGGAGAAGCCAAATCAGTTGCGGTTCAAGGCAACGCGGCCACGGTGATCGCAGAGATGCTAAAGAAAAATTTCACTCCGGATATTTTGACGGATCAAACTTCGGCTCACGATCCTTTGATCGGTTACATCCCTGAAGGTTACAGCGTCGAGACGGCTGCTGATTTCCGCAAGTCAGACCAGAAGGCTTACCTGGCGGCTGCTTATCAAAGCATGGCTCATCACGTGCGAGGCATGCTGGCGATGAAAGAGCGTGGTGCTGTGACTTTCGATTACGGCAACAATCTTCGAGCTCGCGCTTTGGAAGCGGGAGTGGCCAATGCTTTTGATTTTCCGGGATTTGTTCCGGCCTATATTCGCCCCTTGTTTTGTAAAGGCAGTGGACCTTTTCGTTGGGTGGCTTTGTCGGGAGATCCGCAAGATATTCAAGTGACGGATGATGCTCTTCGCGAGTTGTTTCCACACAAAACTCATTTGCTGCGTTGGCTTGATATGGCCGAGAAGCGAATTGCTTTTCAGGGATTGCCGGCTCGAATTTGCTGGCTGGAATATGGCGAGCGAGCAAAAGCAGGTTTGCTTTTCAATGATCTGGTGAAGCAAGGGAAAGTCAAAGCGCCGATCGTGATTGGACGTGACCACCTCGACTGTGGATCCGTGGCGTCGCCCAATCGTGAAACCGAAGCGATGAAAGATGGCTCAGATGCAGTCAGCGATTGGCCCTTGTTGAATGCCATGGTGAACACGGCTTGTGGCGCGACTTGGGTGTCATTGCATCATGGCGGCGGAGTGGGAATGGGATATTCTCAGCACGCTGGCCAGGTTATTCTCGCCGACGGAACGGCCGCTGCTGCAGAAAGATTGCAGCGAGTTCTCACTGCTGATCCCGCTATGGGAGTTTTCCGTCACGTCGATGCTGGTTACGATGAGGCGAAGCAAACAGCCGCCGAACGTGGAGTGAAAAGTCTCTGGCTTTAGTCTAGGCTTCGACTTCTGATCTAATTGCTGGGCTCTCGTCCCATAAAGAAACACCTCTTCTCCGCCGATAGGTATTTTGGCGGAGAGCTTCATGTTTCGATTACCCAAATACTATATTTTGATTTTTGTCGGCCTGTCGGTTTTGACAGCCTATGGAATTCATCGGGCGCGGCAATCGAGTGGATTTTTTCATTCTTCGGCGAACAACCAGCACCTCAACGAAATTCAGTTTTCCTCTTTGTCGCCCGGATCCAATCAGAACTTGCAATTCGAAGAGCCTTCAACTTGTGGTGCTGAGCGATTGGTTTTGGAAGAAAAGCTGCGAGCGATTTCGCCATTGTTCCGCGATGAACGTTCGCAAACAGCGACCGAGTTTCCTCGTGAGTGTTTCACATTCATGATGAAAAGAAAATTTCAAGACTTGCAAAAAAGAAATCAAGACCTGGGCGCGTGTTTAGATTCTCAATCCAAACCGACTCGTGGGGCTGCTGTTCCCTGTGTAACCAAAACTTATGTGACTTCGATTTACAACTTTTTCTCGGATGTGTCGGATTGTTTGGAAACTCCGCAAAGGGCTCAGCTGCCAGAAATTTTTACTTTGAGCGGTGGACATCTCAATTCCTTGGGTGCAGATCTTGAAGCTGGATTGGCTCAGCTGAATTTGACTTCGATTGCGGTTGCAAATCTTCAATTTGTGCAAACTAAAAACCAAATTCTCAGTTCAGAAAAAGCTTCTTGTCAGAGGTTGGCGCCGCGCTTGAAAAATATGGTCGCTCTCAGTTCGCAAGAATCAGGTCGCTGTGCCTTTCTTTCTGTTCCGCAGAATCCATTTGTCAGCATTCTTTATTTGAACATCAAATATCTGCAAGATCGCCAATTGATTCGAGAGGCTTTGCAGTCAGCCGAGATTTCGACTCGCATGGCTCGACTGGGATTGGCTGTAGGCGATTATGATGCAGCCAATTTAGAGCAAATTCTCATCACTTTGGCGCGCTCAGCGGGAGCTCAAACTTCGGTTTTGGCACTGAGCAATTATCTAAAACGGGTCGAGTCCAATGGTAAAAAATTGGTACTCTCGGATTTTGATTTTGGCAAAAGCCAAGCACAAGACCAGTCAGTAGATCTGCTGAAGTCTGAAAGTTTCCCGGGATTCATTCAGCGAAATTTGCAAAAAAAAGTGTCTGACTATCTTCATCAGGTTCGCCTTCATGCCGATCAACTGAATCGAGAATTTAAGGAGGGCGTGTGCTCACCCAATTCATTCTTGGCTCTTTAATTCTGGCTGTCAGTCTGAGCTCTCAGTCTCTTCTCGGCGATGCGGCCGAGGGGCGATTGAGTGTGCGGCAGCAATTTGATTCGGAAGTCACGAATCTGCAGAAAAATTTAAAAATTTGCAGACGAGCCGATGACTATTGGATTTTTCTTCGCAAAGCTGAATCACAATTGAAAGATCTGCGTACCTCAAGCCCATTGCAAGTCGAGCCGGATGAGATGTATATGGATTTATTGATATCCAGTTTGAAAGCGATTCCGCGTAAAGCTGGATTTAAAAAACAAGACTGCGATGCTTACCACACAACAATTTTGGCGCAGTTTGATCCCACTCCAAGTGGCAAAGCAGATGAGCCTGTCGCTAAAACAATGGCCGTTTTGGATTTACTCTGCCGCAAATAATTTCTTGAGAAATTCAGTGCTTAAATTTGTCGAGCTCGCTTGTCGACCGCTAAGGCCGCTTCGCGAATCACTTCATTCAAAGTTGGATGAGCGTGGAAGCTACGAGCGAGATCTTCAGCGCTGCCGCCAAATTCCATCGCAATCACAATTTCGCCCAACAATTCGGATGCACGTGGCCCCACAATATGTCCGCCAATGATGCGATCGGTTTTTTGATCGGTGATGATTTTCACAAAGCCTTCAGTGAAGCCCAGAGCTCGGGCTCGGCCATTTGCCATGAAGGGAAAGCTGCCAACTGCGTGAGGGATGTTTTGCTCCTTCACTTGCTCTTCGGTGAGACCAACGGACGCAACTTCGGGATAAGTGTAAATAACACTGGGAACAGTTTCATAATTCACGTGTCCCGCTTTTCCGGCAAGCATTTCGGCCAAAGCAACACCTTCATCTTCGGCTTTGTGCGCAAGCATCGGACCTGGAATCAAATCGCCAATCGCGTAGATTCCCGGAATGTTCGTGGCAAAGTGGGCGTCGACTGTGACGAAGCCGCGGTTGTCTTTCTTGACTCCCACTTCGTCTAAACCCAAGCCTTCTGAGAAAGCTTTGCGCCCAGTGGAAACAAGGACGACATCGGTGGAAATTTTGCCTTTGCTTTGGTCGTTCATATTTTCAAATTCAAGTTCGACCTTGTCGCCTGAAATTTTTGAGGCGGTGACTTTGTGTTTGAATAGAAATGTCATTCCTTGTTTCGCTAAAACCTTTTGCAAAACAGACATGGTCTGAGAGTCCATCATCGGGCAAAGGCGATCGGCGAATTCGATCACTGTGACCTTAGCTCCGAGCCGACTCCACACCGAACCCAGCTCGAGGCCAATCACTCCACCGCCGACGACAATCATTTCTTTGGGGACTTTTTCTAAAGCCAAGGCGCCGGTCGATGAGAGAATTTTTTTCTCGTCGAATTTCAAAAAAGGCAATTCCACCACGGCACTGCCGGTGGCTAGGACGATGGCTTTTGCTTCCAACTGGGAAACTTTTCCATCGGCGGCTGTGACTTGGACTTTGCCTGGTGCGAGGACTTTGCCGAAGCCGTTGATGGATTCCACTTTGTTTTTCTTAAACAGAAAAGCGATGCCTTGATTTGACTGCTGGACGATTTTATTTTTTCTCGCCATCATTTTGCCGAGATCGTAAGTCACTTTGCCAGCTGAAATTCCGTGAGCTTCAAAGTCATGTTGGCTTGCATGAAAAAGTTCGGAGCTTTCAAGCAAAGCTTTCGAGGGGATGCAAC
>JAYUCD010000255.1:0-2910 GCA_043740515.1 Bdellovibrio sp.
ACCTTTGCTGATAAATACTTAAATTACCTTGAATGGGATGAAGCAAAAAAGAAGCTGCCCATCATCATTACATACCCGACGATGTCTCAAAGTTATTCACTTGAATGAGCCAAGACTAGAGCCAAGACAAATCAGCCGAATCTTCCAGTGATGTAATTTTCAGTACGACGATCCAGCGGGTTGGTAAAAACTTGGTGAGTCGCTCCGAATTCAATTAGGTCTCCTAAATACATAAATCCGGTGTAATCAGAAACTCGTCCGGCCTGATGAAGATTATGTGTGACCATGATAATCGTGACTGACTTTTTCAAGCCCACCACAAGATCTTCGATATGTGCCGAAGAGATTGGATCTAAGGCAGAAGTGGGCTCATCCAGAAGCAAAATTTCTGGATCTGTTGCCAAGGCTCGAGCAATGCATAAGCGCTGCTGCTGTCCACCGGACAAGCTGAGAGCCGAGGTGTTCAAGCGATCTTTGACTTCATTCCAGAGGCTTGCCTGCTGCAAGGATTGCTCGATGCGATCTTGAATGAAACTGTTTTTTTTAATTCCGCGAATTCGCAATCCGTAAGCCACATTTTCCGCAATCGATTTTGGAAAGGGATTGGGTTTCTGGAAAACCATCCCAATCCGCATTCGGACTTCGATCGGATCCACGTCTGAATCCAAAATATTTTTTCCCTCAGGGTACAAAAGAATTTCGCCCTTATAATGGGTCGTCTGATAAAGATCATGCATTCGATTAAAGCAGCGAAGCAGAGTCGTCTTTCCGCAACCTGAGGGCCCGATGAGCGCCGTGATTTTTTTCTCAAAGATCGGCATGGAGACATCTTTGAGAACTACCTTTTTACCGTAACAAAACCCCAGCGATTTCACTTCTGCTGTTTTTTGCTCCGTTTGGTCCACTTGGTGCTTTTCCTTCGAGACTGCCCTCACTGAGGCAGCAAACATTTTTAGACGGTCAAAACTCGCATGGTTAAAAGCAAAAGCAATGCTGCAGTTGCCGAGGTGGCCAACAGATTGATATCCACGTACTCAGAGAACTGATTCCAAAAACTTTTCATTGAAAGCTCCTTTATCAGACACCTCTGTTAACATAAGCTAAATTCAAGCAATGTCAGGATTTGTTTAAGAAAATTGTGATTCGCGTTAAGTATCCGATGAGAAACGCAATTGTGCGCTGCCCATCGCTCCCCGGAAGGCTCGGTGATCATTGAATTTTGAATCTTAATTTTACCCGACGGACTTGAGCAGATCTTTTTTAGGCTCGGAGCTGGCCTGGGATTTCTCCATCAGGCGTTTCAAACTTAATTTTTGCGAGAAGTTGAGATCGATAAAGCGCACTCGTAAATTCGGAGCTTTATGTTCCACAATTTTTCCACTGATTTTCAAATGGTGATTTAGGAAATGAATACTGATCGTATCGTCGTTTGAAAACAGCGGGAGGGTCTCGCTGATTTCAAACCGCGCTCCGGTCATCGAAATCGAACGACACTGGGATTTAATTTGATTGGAATGAAGTTGGATTTGACAAGCCTCTTTCAAATCGACTCGATCTGCAAAACCCAGCAAGGTCACTCGCCGATCTAAATAAGGATAACGATAGTAGAAAAATAAGACTCCGACGAGTGAGGTTGTCAGCAAAGAAACCAGAATTTGCGTCATGTGAAGTGCTGAGAGCGCATTTGCACTGGACAATTCATGAAGATTTCGAAAGTTAATAACGAAGGTCAAAGAAAGCGAAGCAATCGCCAACAGCCAAGCTGTTCGATGTCGAAGTGTCAGCAAAACTCCTGAAACAAAAATGGAACCCAACCACACAAAATCAATCACTGGCGAGTTTTGCAAAATCAGCATCCAAATGTGGGGCATGTACCAATCAGGCCGACCCGTGAGAGCCGCGGTTGATAGCAAATTGCCGAAAGGAGCAATCAAAAAGCTGTAAATCACGACTTCTAAAATGAAAGGTTTTTTCAATTTCGATACTTTACCCATGTCTACTTTTCGGCAGAAAAAGCCATCCCTTCAAGGATTCTGAAGGGAAAATTTCGTCTCAAAATGACATTTCGTTTCTTAAAATCAACCTGACAATCGCAGGCAACAGGTGCTGGTGGCAGATTTGAGAAATGGGCATCCAGATCAAGATCTAACTTCAGCTTTCTAGTCTCGCATCTTTGGCGAAGTTCAGAAGCCAGCTCGGTGAGATTCTGATGAAATCCTCGAAAATCATCCTCTGTAAAGTGCATTTCATTTTTGAAAAATGAAATCACTTCAGGCAATTCGATCATTTGGGAAAATTTTTGTAAACGAGAGTAAGTTTCTGGATTCATGTGACTGATTTTTGCAGACAGGTTAGCTTGTTTGGCGATGTTTATTTTAGCGACTCCGCAGTCATTGTCTTTCAATATCATTTTCTTGACCGTGAGTTGGCCTGCAGTTTGGTCGCCCTTCGGTTTCTTTTTTAATTTTAATTTGATTGTTCCATCTGGCTTCTGCTTCACAAACACATTTTCAGTTTTATAGTGAATGTTTCCGAAGCGATCATTTTGATTCAAAATTGTATCCAAGACAATCATTTCGGAAGCGTCGATGAGGTTCATTACTTTCTGTAAATTTGCTTCATTCAACTCATGACCTACGGTTTCACCGAGCGGCCGAGAGTCCGCAAGCTGTTTCACAATCGGATTTCGATCGCGAAAATTTTCAGCTTTCGATAAAGCATTGGCTCCACCGTTGTAAAATTCTTTGTAAAAGGACTCGCCATTCACGTTTTCTTGAAAGGCTCCGTAGGACTGATCAAAATCAGAGGTAAATAGAGCGAGTTCGCCGATTTGATTTCAAAAATTCTTCAGTTATCCACAGTTTTTTCAATTTTCAAGATTCTACTTGTGGATAACCCCTTGGCTCGGCG
>JAYUCD010000256.1:0-3832 GCA_043740515.1 Bdellovibrio sp.
AATTTTGGCTGAAAGCGGGGCTGACTGAAAATCTCGAGATCCGGTCCATACTTCGTCAGGCACAATCCCAGAGCTAAGGATCGACCAGCGCGATCCGAAGATATGAGCTCCAAGTTGAACATTGACCTCGTCGCCGCTGTTTGATTCGAGCAAATCCAAACTTTTTCGAATCCAATGAAGGGCAGAAAGATAATGGGTAGAAATTTTGATGTCGGCATGGACTGATGTTTTATAGTCATGCTCGAGCAAAGAAACCCATGAATACAAATGACAAGTCCCAAGGTTACATTGATTTTTTATACTTGATTGATCAGGCACTTCGACCTTGTAAGTCGGATCAAGAGCAAAGTTTTTTCTAAGATTGCCGACAGCAGTTTTCTGTTCAACTTCGGTGGCGAAGTTCGCAACCGAATCTTTTGAGTACAACTCGGAGCAGGTTTTACTGGCCCAAGAAAAAGGAGAGGACAATAAAAGCAAAGCACCTGTCAAAATAATAGACAGTCTAATAAGGCCTCGAGAGTTTTTAAATTCAAAATACTTCATACTAAATCTATTTACAAAAATCGTTCCACACATGGTACAGGCAATACGGCGCGCGAGAACGAGCACAGGCCCCAGGGATTGGTTGCTGGAGCGCTCGACGACAGATGCCACGCCTGATAGGCGACACTTCCAGCCCGATAGAGTTTTAAATTGAGTTGCACTCTACTCGGTCAAGGCTTTTCGTTTTGACATGTGTTCTAGATAACTCAAAATATTTTGCAACTCTACATCCGTTAATGTGGCGGCTCAGACGGATTCTTGCATTTGAATCGAATGCGTAAATCCGAATTCTCCCTAGGACGAAGCGGAGCTGTAAAATTTCAGACAGTAATTCCAGTAGCGATGACTGAAATAGAGAAGCGCGAAAGTCCAAACACTAACCCAGGCAAAGAGCCACAGATCTGGTGGATCCAGCAAGGCTCGGGTTGGAACGCTAGCAACAACCGCGACCGGTAAAAAAGTCAGAATCACAAATTTGAGCCAAGGAACGTAGATTGAGTCTGGGCGCATGCCGAGACGGTAAATTTGAAACCACAGATACTGCAGATTATCACTTCGGGTGAAAATCAGAGCGGTTGAAGAAAAGGCAAATCGGATCGAGTACAAGCTGAGCAAGCCGGCTGGGATGAGAAGCGCCAACCAGAGCAGTCGGAGCCAATTGAAATCTGGAAGTGCTGCGAGTGAAAACATCAGCCAGAGAATTCCCAAGATCAGATTTCCGATAATTGCTGTGTTGATCCTTTGGCAGCTCAACATGAATTGCGAGTTCAAGGGTTTCGTCAAAAGCAAATCGAGCTCGCCTTTGCGGACTCGCTCGGAAATTTTATCCAAGTTGTCGCTGAAAAAAATCATGTAGAAGGCATCGACGATAAATAGCATTCCTAGAAACACTCGAGTCTGAGCCAGGTTCCAGTCGCCGATTTTGTCGGTGTGGCGAAAAATAGTTTCGAAAGAAACAATTTGAGCTGCATACCAAAAACAATCCGTGATAATTCGAGTTGCAAAGTTGGCGCGAAATTCCAAATCCGCCACGAGGCTGGCCTTGAAAAATGCTGAGAGCATGCGGGCGTATTTTTTCAAAGAATTTATGTTCAAAGAGTTCATGCGCCGGTTCCTGTGTATTTGGTCAAGCCCCATCGCCACATCATTGCACCCACGGCGCCGAAAAAGATGATTCCCAAAGTTGTGCTCAAGAAGCCGCGATAGAGTAGATCTTCGGAAATTCGGCCGGTGAGATAGGCGACGGGAATGTAAACTCCACTGGAGAAAGGCAGCCATAAAACGACTTGGCGGATTCCCTCTGGAAAAAGATCGAGAGGAATCAGCTCTCCCGTGACGAGCCAAAGCGCTAGATTTTTTGCAACAGTGATCGAGTGAATGCGGGTCAGATGAAAAGCCAAAGTCGCAATCACGAAACTGATGGTGTGCATGAGAATCAGATAATAAACAATCAAAGCCAGGGCTGGCAAAATTCGCAGTGAAATCAGAGGTAGATGAAACCAGTAAGAGGCGAGAAGTGGGAAGACCAAACTGAAGCCCGAGACAATAAATTTATAACCCAAAAATTGACTGAGATAGGATCCATAGAAACTTGTTGGCCTGACTAAAATGCTATTGATGCTTCCAGATTCGATTTCATCGGCCATTTTGAATTCGTACATCCAATTAGCCGCGATTCGCCCGACAAAAGCAGTCCACAGCACATAGGCTAAGTAAGATTCTTTGCCGAAGCCGCCGATCATGTTGGTTTTCGCTGTGGCAAAAATTGCTGTCCACAATGTCAATTCGATCAAAGCCGTGGTCACAGGTTGCAAAACTGCGTCGGTCAAAAAATTAAAGCGGTATTCGAGGTTAGTGAGGACGGCTAGGCGAAAGAATGCGAGATTCCTTCTCCAAAAACCGGTGAATGACGTCTTCAAAATTTGCCTCCTCAATTTTTAAATCCAAAACTCCCGACAAGGTCGTGACTTTGGAGAGAATGGGAGCCAAGCGAGTCGAAGGAATTTCAAACGAGAATTGCTGCTCACCAGCCTGCAAAATTAAATCGCTGGTAAGTTCGAGCGCTTGGCTCAAAGCTTCGCTAACTGAGAAGCTCACTTTCTGAGTGGATTCGGTCTTGTTCATAAACCCTTGAACCGTGCCGTCATAGACAATCGCGCCCTTGCTGATCAGCAAAAGCCGATCAGCCAGTTTGGCAATATCATCCATATAGTGGCTGGTTAGGATCACCGTCGGCCCTTTGTTTTTCACATACTCCATCATGAATTTGCGAATCGCTGTTTGTGCTACGATGTCGAGGCCGATCGTCGGCTCGTCCAAAAACAAAACATCGGGGCTGTGCAAAAGCGAACCGATAATTTCCATTTTCATGCGCTCACCAAGCGAAAGCCTGCGAAGTTGGGTATTGAGCACATGCTTGCAATCTAAAATTCCGGCGAGCTCCATGGCTTTTTCGAGTGCAAGTTTTTTGTCCAAATCATAAATTTCAGCGAGCAAATTGAAACTGTCAGAGGGAGAAATATCCCACCACAGCTGATTTTTTTGTCCCAAGAGAATGCTCATGCGCCTTAAGAAATTCGGATTTCGCTCCCAAGGTTGGTAGCCGAGCACTGAAGCCGTACCCGACGTCGGATGAATCAGCCCTGAAAGCATTTTCAGCAAAGTCGTTTTTCCCGCTCCATTCGCGCCGACCAAACCGACAATCTGACCGGACTCGATTTTCAAATCTGTCGGAGCCAGAGCGATTTTCTCGATGTATTTCCTGTCCCAAAAGCCACGGATGCTTTGCCATAGGCCTTCGGGTTTTTCATAGGATTTGAAGATGCGCGAGAGACCTTTGGTCTCGATAACCAGACTCACACCGATATCACTTCTTTGATCTCTGGCAAAAGTTCTTGCTTTCGACATGGGAAATGGGGTTGCAGTGAACATCGAAGTGATCATGCGCCCCGGTGTGGAACACTATGAATTGTTGCTGGAGCTCGTCAAACAGAAGTGTAGGACAGCAACTTCTTTGTGCTGCGCCAGCCGCCGCTAAAGTCGGCGTGTCCGGCAAGACAACCGCGAGCGGGAAACGTTATGGGCGTCGAACCCTACCCGATCGCTCCAGCGACCTGCCTGCGCCCGATGGCTGTTCATGGGCTCGCTGGCCAATACCCTGCCCACACGACCGGAGCCCGGCGTCCTACAAGGCACGGCGTGCCTATCCGAGGATGACGTCGCCGTCTGCGCCGTAAATTGATTTCAACGTTGGTCGCCCCACGAAGCGGCAGGCGTTTTTTTCAACAAG
>JAYUCD010000257.1:0-10090 GCA_043740515.1 Bdellovibrio sp.
CCTGGAAGGAGACCATCCCGCCATAGCGCTTCATCTGCCTGGTCGCGACGCCGTGGCCGGGGTGGCTGGTCAACCCCGGGTAGTGGACGGCGCTGACGCCGCTGTCGAAGCCCTGGCGGTCTCCGGGGTGGACGCTGCCCGTGTTTCATACATCGAGGCGCATGGCACCGGTACGCCGGTGGGCGATCCTGAACAGCACAACCTTCAAGGCCATCACCTTTGCCTATATCAGTCTTTTGCTTCTTGGTTTGAGTGATAACATTCGTGGTCCGCTCTTTCCTGAGATTCTCAACAACTTTCAATTATCAAATACTCAAGGAAGTTTTTTTTTCTCGATCTCTTCGACCTTTGGCTTTCTCGGAGGATTGATGAGTGCCACCTTGGTGCGACAGTTTTCCAGACTTCAGGTTTTGCGAATTTCCATTCTAGCCTTACTGGGAGCTCAGGTTCTTTTGGCATCGGCGGTTTACTTTCCGATTTTTCTCGCAGCTTCGGCGATTTTTGGCTGCAGTCTCGGCGTGATGGGAGTTATTCAAAACATGCTCGTCGTCCAAGAATTGGAGCCCGGGCCTCAAAAAAACAAAATTCTTTCTGGACTGCACAGCATGTATGCCGGGGCTTCTATTCTGTCTCCACTGATCGTCAATGCGATTGCTTGGCTTCTTCCTTCTGAAAACCTTTGGCGCACCTGCTTTTACCTGACGGCCTTTCTTTCGGCAGCAGTCCTCGCATCTAGTTTCATCGGTCCAGAAATCCCAGATGTTGCTGTCAAGGTGCCGATCGATTTCCAGGCGAGTGCTCAGCGAAAGCAGCAAATTTATTTTGCCTTTACTCTCGCTTTCTATGTGGTTTGTGAGATTTTGGTGTCCAGCCGGATGGCGCTTTACATGCGACGAGAGTTTGCAGCCACCTTGGCTGAATCCAGTTGGTACACCGCTGGATTTTTTGTGTGCTTGTTTGCGGGTCGCTTGCTTTTCACCTTTTGGTCGCCTCGCTTGGATTTGAAAAAGCAACTTTATACCAGTTTGTTTTTGAGCTTCAGCCTCCTCAGTTTGGGCATTAGCTTTCACCCTCTCGCTCTGGTTCTCTCAGGTTTGACTATGGCGCCCTTTTACCCCTTGATGATGTCTTTGGTCGGTCATCTCTTTCCTCATTCGATCGGCAAAGCCTTGTCCTGGTGTGTGGGAATTTCTTCAGCCTTGATCGTCATCATGCATTTTGCAGTTGGTTTTTTAACCGATGCACTGGATATTCGATACGGCTTTGTTGTGGGACCTTTATGCTGTCTTCTTTCAGGAGTGCTTTTAATTGGATATGAAAAATTTTTTCCTCGGCAGCAACATTCATTTTGAGTCCGAATTAGAGCTTGAGCTGCGCGAGGTCTGGCCCTATTTGATTGATCTCGACGGGCGACCCCACGCCCATCCACTGGTGATTCTCGAGCAAGTGCCCGGTGGATTGCTGATCGAGGCTCCGCTGCATATTGGACTGCAATTGCATTTTGCCTTGAAGTTAGCCAATCGAATTCTGCTACGGCTCAAGGAATTTCGGGTTCGTGATTTTCCCAAGATGTTTCAGCAATTTTCAGAATTGAAAAAAAATGTTTTTCTTAAAGCGCTGCATTTGGATTTTCAAATTTCTGCCAAAGAATCGCGCTTGAACAATGAAAAACGAATTCAAGCCATTCTTGTCGATATTTTTGGCGAGCCTCATCAGACAGCTTCGCAAACTTTGTTTGTGCGAATGCATGATGATCTTTGCACGGTTAGTTTGGATTGCACAGGTACTCATTTGCATAAGCGCAGCGAACGCCAGTCACAAGGTGTAGCTCCTTTGCGAGAAACCCTCGCTGCTTTCTGTGCTCGAAGTTTGATCGGTGAATCGAGTCCCGCGCTTTTAAAGAATGTGACTTTGCTCGATCCGATGTGTGGAGCCGGCAGCCTTTTGCGGGAAGCTTGCACTTTGTATCAGATGACTTTACGTGAGGATTTTGCCTTTCTCGAATGGAATCAGACTCCGAAAATCTTAAAGAGCTCAAGCCTGAAAGGAAATTATCCTAAGGCTCCGACGCTGTTCAAGTCTATTCAAGGCAGAGACATTGATCCGGAGGCTATTTTGAGGGCCCGAGAGAACTTTCTCAAAATATCGGCCCCTCACGAGTTTTGGGTGCGAGATTTATTTGTTTCTGGGAAGAAGACGGAAGAAAAAAATGCAGACACGACCTGGGTCATCTGCAATCCGCCCTACGGAGAGCGAATGAAAGCAAATTTCTCCCCCATGCAATTGCTGCAACAAATTGAAGCAGAGTTTCGACCGCACAAAGTTGGAATTTTATTTTCCGAATCTCAAGCGCTTCAGTTGGAAAATTCTTTGAGCGCCCAAGAAAGCAATCTAGAAATCATCGATTCAAAAGCTTTCAAAAATGGTGGCTTGGCTGTTCGATTTGTTGTGCTAGCTCAGCGTTGAAGTATCTCAGCATAGACTGGCAAATAACTTGAGACTCCGACCGAGCTCTTTTCGTCGAAGGCTGCAGGAGTTCCGTCAGGATGCATTTGAAAGACTCCATTTTTCACGACTCGAATGCTTTCAGGTGAAAGCTGATAAGGAGCCGTTCCCTCATTGCCAAGCGAGGGTGAGAAAAGCATGAGCTGGAAAAAAGACCAACTCCCGCGATCTAATTCAGTGCCCTGGCAACCGCTGCAGCCGACCAAGTGACTGACCATCCAATGGGATGCGAGGACTTGGCTTTGAAGATGGAAAATGGCTTCTTCTCGATCCGAAATATGACTATCTCCGGCTGCAATCGCCACCGTGCCCGGAGTCTTATCGGCCATCAGGCCATTGAGAAAAGCAATTGCGTCCTGTCGCTCTTCGGTGTGAGAGGCAGAACTTGGAAATTCGAAAGCATAAACAATCATTCGCTCGCCGTCAGGTAGTCTCAAGGGAACTTCGAGAATTCCAGAGGAGGCAGGTGATTTCCAATTCGCTTGTTGCGGATCCGGCGCAAAGGAAATGGGGTGCAGAGTCGCCTTTCCTTCGCGGTGAAATCGGGAGAGCACGGCTGTATTTTTCCAAGTGTCTCGGCCAGTTTCGATCAAGCTGACAGTTCGATAGCCTGCCTCAGACAGATAATCATCGTTCAAGCGATTTAAAAGTTTCAGGCTTTCCACTTCTTGTAAAATAAGAATATCCGGACCTTGAGGAGTGATGGCCAAAATAGTTTGAGCTATTCGCTTCAGTTTTAAATTGAGTTTTTCTTCCGTCCAATCGGATTTGAAACACTTGAGCATCTGCGAATCGGAAGCGCTTCGATCACAGGACATTTTTGCGGTTGATAAAGATTGCGTTGAATTTTCCACAAGCCGATCGACATCGAAGCTGGCGATAGAAACACTTCCCTGAAGTTTTTGAGGCCGATGCGAACCGGTTCCACAGGCACCTAAAAGCAGAAAAAGAATCGACAGCAAGCAGATTTTTTGGGCCGTATCTGGCATCGGAAAAATTCCCCATGATTGAGCGCACTTGACCAGAGTTATGGTGACGCTTTCAGAAATCAACTGAAATTCCGATGAATCGGGAATTTCTTTACTTCCCAGTTGAGGCCTTATGGGACAGATGTGGTTCAAATGACCCACTGACGGCGCGGGATTAGCTGCTGACTTTTTTGTCAGTTTATAGAATGATATCCCGGTGAATCAGCTAAATTACCATCACCTTTATTATTTCAAAATGATTGCGACCGAAGGAAGCATCTCCAAAGCGGCCATCAAACTGCGTTTGGGTCAGCCGACCTTGAGCATGCAGCTGAAGCAATTTGAAGATTGTTTGGGCCATCCGCTGTTTGAAAGAAAAAATCGAAGTCTAGTTTTGACGGAAACCGGTCACTTGGTACTTAGTTTCGCGAACGAGATTTTTCGCCTGGGGGATGAACTCTTTCAAGCGCTCAATGGCCAATTGTCGCAGCGGAAAATCAAAATGCAAATCGGCGCACTGGACAGTGTGCCCAAGTCTTTGATCAAAGCCGTGATGGAAAAAGCTTTCGAGTTTGAAAATTGCCAAGTCACGATTCTGGAAGGTGAAGGTCCCGAGCTGATGGAAGACCTCATGAACCACCGCTTAGACTTGTTGATTTCAAACACGGCGCCCCCAGCTTTATCCACAGAGAAGCTCTATGCAAAATCTCTGGCGCAAACTCCGCTCATCGTTTGTGCTTCACCCGTTTTTTCTCGGCTGATTGAAAATTTTCCACAGAGTCTTCAGGCGCAGCCATTTATTTTGCCTACGGTTCACAGTCGAGTTCGAAACGAAATCGATCATTATTTTGAAAGTGAAAAAATTCACATCGATCTGATTGCTGAGACTCAAGATACCAGTTTGCTGAAAGCGCTGGCCACCGATGGCAAAGGCCTGATCGTGGTTGCGGAAAATGCCGTTCAGTCCAATCTGAAGTTGGGGAGCCTGATCAAAATTGGGAATCTTGGGAAAAAGTATGAAGAGCTCTGGTTGATATCAGCCCACCGAAAACTTGTGAATCCAGTGGCTGATCATTTGATGAAAGACTTTTCGTTCGAGCTGACTTAAACAAGTCAGCTCCATAAAAACAAAATGTTATTTTGCGCCCTCGGTTGAGCGCACTCCACCGTTGGTTCCTGGTCCTGTGCCAGCGCCACCTTCACGCGCTGGTGGAGGAGTCACTGGAGGTTTTGCAGGTGGAACAAACACTTCAACTGGTGGCGGTTTCACTGGAGGACGAGGCCCGATCACAGGCGCAATCGGAGGAGCTGGCTGAGGGCCTGGATTTTGTGGAGAATTATCATGGTCTCTTGGCCACATGAGAGCCAGGAGAATTCCGCCACCGATGAGCCAAGGCCAGGGTGAGCAAGTAAAGCTATGGCTTTCTTCACCATGTTCTTTTTTGCAAGAATCCTTTTCCTTTTCTTTCTCAATCACAGGCAAAGGCTTAGGAGCCAGTGCCACAGGGCAAATAAAAGTTTTGAATCCGTTGTAAGGTGAATCCTGGGCTAACTTGCCGTCACTGCAAACACATTCGTGAGTCTTCGCATTCCAAGTCGCGCCAGGTAATTTTTTGCAAGCTTCTTCTTCTACGTCCACGCTCGCAACGGGTTGTCTTTGAATATTTTCTGTCACTTCCTCGAGGAAAGTTTGCAATTCAAGCGCTCGCTCTTTCAATTTTTCACAAGTTGCCGGTTGATCAGAAGTTCCGCTCTTTCCACTTTCCAAAGAACCGCAAAGGGCTTTGGCTTGATTGATAAATTCGCGAAACTCGTCCAATTGAGGGTTAAAAAATTTCGCACAGCCAGCGTCGACCTTGTGACTTTTATTGAAACAGTCACCCAGATTTTTTGCATCCTTGCCATTTTTCAAATTGTAATAACTTTTTAAGATTCTTTCATAGTCGGCTCTTCTTCCAGTCGAATCTGGATCTTTCGACAAGGGACTCTTGTTATTGCATTGCAAAGTCGCGGTGCGAGTAAACTCTCGGGCATTGGCCGAACTGACGCAGAAAGGTTTGCCATCTGCCTGAGCTCCGTAGAGCAAGGGATTACAAGCGACATCGCCTTCGGTGGGATTGCACTGACGATCGAAAGATGGTGGTGGAACTTTATCGCCGGGATTTTGCGGAAAAGGATTGCAAGCGAGACGAGAGCCATTTTTTTCGTAGACGCTGATATAACCTGCGACCAAACATTGATCGCCCGTTTTTGTTGAAGCATAAGCCAGCAGACTTGCAAACAGAGGATTGAAAACGGAATAGCTTCTGTATTCGGGGGTGACTTGATCTCGGCTTGCTGTTTGAGCTCCAGCTTCGACAACAACCTGGTGAGCAGATTCCAAGGTCTCTCGGAGACGCATGAGATACTCAACTCGTTGGATCGGCGTTATCTTGTCGAAGAGAGAATAAGCAATCATATTCGATTTCTTGGCCGGCGGTAGAGAGGCGGTTCGCATGGAGACCAGCAGGGGCTTGAGGCTTGAATCCTTTTCCGACAGCCTTTGTAAAACTGACATGACGTCCGGCAGGTCTGTGATGGCAAATTTGACGCCATTGATATCGACATGCTTTTGATCTTTTTCGGATAGACTCAAGGCCAGTGTTTTACCTTGCTCGGTGATCAGCATCTTGATGCTTTGATTTCCCTGACTGTCTTTGATCACTTGAGCTTCAGGAGTTTTCACCAGGCCATTGCCGTTCGCACTGAGCCAAGCTTCTAAGAGCTGACGAGAGCGGGCATCAAAGAAATGTCCTTTTTCTTGGTAAAGCTCGTTGAAGCTTTTATTGTTTCCAACGAACTGTTCTTTGATTCGGCGATTGAACTGACTTTTCTGGGCGCTGTCCATCGCGGCCCAAGACACCGGCGAGTAAGCAGTCAAAACCGCTGACAAAAGGCTAACAAAAAACTTGAACAACTTCATATCCGCTCCTTAGAGTGCAAGATTGGCCAGAGCCAGATCTACTTGTGATTCATTTTCATTTGAGCTCGCTTAATTCCGCCGGCAACAGGCTCTGAGCCTATTTCTGCTGAGGCAACACTGCGGCTGGGATCTTGAGATTTCATTTGAACAATTGTTTTGGAAGACTGATTTGAATACAGAGCCGAAGCTTCTGGCACATCAACGGTGGCGAGCTCGACTGTTTCTTCTCGGCCGACTTTGACTTTTTGTTTCAGTGCCAATGATTTCCAATTCTGCCTGAGCTTTAAATCTTTCAAATGCAAATTGGGGGCTGGTGTGGTGATTCTTTTTTCAGTGCCGACTTTACGATTTGAAATGATCCACGTAACTTTTTCGACTTTGGTTTTCCAGTCAAGTGAGCCATTGAATAGATGATTTTCACAAGAGACGGGGACGCGCTGACCGCAGTCACTGCAAATATTAAAGTCTTGGACTTGGCAATTGACCGTCTTGTTTGCGGCCACACTGACCAATGGTGTGCTCAGTACAAAAATACCAAGTAGATTTCGAAATTTATTCGTCATAACAAAACTCCTTAAAAGAGTTGGAACAGATTTTTTTACAGCGGGCACTGATACACCGCCTGGATATTGGAGCCAGCTGGAACTTTTGGATCAAAGAACAAAGTGCGGCCCTCAACTCGAGTTGTGGTTGTAAATGATGGATCAATCGTCACTGTCGCTTTGCCATCGATCGGCGCGCATTCCAGTGGCAAGGAGCCTAAAGAGCGAACGATTTGATCTTTGAAATATTTAAGCTGACCCGAGAAATCATTATCGCAAATGGAACCAATGCCACCGCCGGTGAGGCTCGACAGCTCATTGTACTTGGTGCCGAAATGAGATTTTGAACCTTGAGCATCTTGAATCGCCATGCAGGCCGTGTCTCCGGGGCGCACGATGATCGAATTGAAAGTAAATCGTTTGGTCGGTCCAAAAATTTCTTTGACGAGGCCAATGTAGGTCTGAGGGAGATCATCGGTTTCAAGTAGAAAATACTCGCCAGGATAATACTCTTGGCTCTTATCGCCGCCGACTGAGCGGACATCTTCATCTGAAATGATCACAGTTGCTAAGCTTGCATCTTTGCGGAAACATCCGGAAGCATCAGTGAATCTGGTGTCCCCATTCCAGAGCTGCCACCAAGCTGCTTTGATTCCTCGCTCGTCGTCTGTCCCTGCCCAGCCTGCACCGATTTGCAAAATGGTATCTTGAAATATTTTATAAATGTCACCCGAGTTTGGCTTGAGAATGTAAGGGATGAGATTTTTACTTCCCACCCAGTTTCTCGAGGCGCCCCAATATAAAGTGGGGTCGGCGGCGGTCAAGCGCTGAGCGCTGGTCACCGTCGCGCACATCTGCCAGTCGAAACCAGCCGTCTGCAAATCGTTGACGAATCCTTGCAGTCGGCTTGCTAACTTCAGATTATCATCGAGCATCGAGCTTGAGTTATCGACGATCAACTGAACGTCCAACTGATTGTCTTGTGTGGTGACCAATTTTTTTGTTGTCACAGTTCGAGCTGCAGTTCGATTGATCACGACTGTCAGAGGATTCGCTGTGGTGAAAGAATTGTATCCGGCTCGTGTAGCAGTTAAATAAATCAGATAAGTGCCCGACGATTGCGAAGAGAAATCCGGAGTGGCATTGCAGCTGCTTAGTCCCGGGATCACAACCGCATTTCCGGCTCGGGTGACGGTCCAAGAGCAACCCGCATCCATCGGTTGACAGTTTCCAGCAACGGCAGGATTTGCACTGGTATTCGTCAGAGTCAGACTGGTCACTGTGCTCGCCGATCCGTTGAGGCTCGGATTGCAACTCACATTTGGTAAGGGTGCAGGGCTGGTGATCGTGACTGTCAGGGGCGATGCTGTGTTTGTGTAATCTGAAAATCCTTGGGCCGAAGCTTTGAGAACAATTTTGTAAGTGCCGACTCCGAGCGAAGTGAAATCAGGACTGATCGACTCGGGTCCTTGCAAACCCATGATCGTCACTGGATTTGAATTTTTGCTGACACTCCAACTGTAAGTCACAGCGGAAGGCGTGCAATGTGCTGAAACTTTGGGATTGGTCCCAGGCAAAACAATCGCGACACTTTGCAAACTGTCATTGAGTGCGACCGTGCATTGGATTGCTCCACTCGCGGGTGGCAATGCCGTGATTCCAGGATCGCCCTCGGTTCGCCGAGAACTGAAATTAACTTTGTTGCAAGAAAGAGAAATCAAGAGAATCAGTAGACTGAATCCGAGATATCGAGATCGCTGCGAACGCTTCAAAATTTGCATGGAACCTGCTCCTTAAGTCCTTGAGAACACTTCCTTCATTACAACACAATTTGGGGTTTATCCGAAAGCTATCAAGTACCTAGACTGGACTTCGGTCGATGCAAAAGCTTAGGGCCAGGTCAGCGGTGGCGAAAGCTGCAAGCAAGGCAATGCCTTCTCGCCCTGGATTTGAAGTTCAAAAGATTGCAGACGAATTTTTTCAAAAGAGGCTAGTCTCGTTTGCGAACCATAGGCTAGGTCACCGAGCACAGGAAAGCCGGCAGCCGAAAGCTGAGCCCGAATTTGATGAGTTCGCCCGGTCAGCAACTCAAGCGTCACTTCGCTCAGATTTTCTCCGATGATTTTCTGCTCAAGCACGAGCAATCGACAGCACAACCAACCCGCGTGCGCTTCAGCCGAAACTTTCTTGGGCGCTCGAGGACTGGGTTCCATCCAGTGAATCATTTCGCCTAACGGAAGATTTTCGCCATGCACCTGAGCCCGATAAAATTTCCTGACCTTTCCCTGCATCAATAAAATATTGAATTCGGACTGCGCCTGTTTGGATTTAGCAAGAACCAGAAGACCTTCGGTCGCTACGTCCAATCGGTGAGTCACATGCAAAGGCTGATTGATTTTTTGCGAGATCAAGGCCAGCAAATTTTCTTGAATGTTATCAACCGTCGAATGAACCGGCAGTCCACTGGGTTTGTTGATGACTAAAATCTCCTCATTTTCAAACACCAGAGCCTCAGGCCAACGAAGCTCACTGACAGGAAACCGCCTGGGCTCTTTGTGGATCCGCAGGTAGTCGCCCTGCTTCACTTGCACGTTTTCAAGGCAGCGATTTTGATTCCAGTAAATTGAGCCCAAGGAAAGTAAAAACTGAGTTTGATCAGCATCAATTCCGGCCTGCTGAAGTAAAATGCTTTGCAAACTTCCCTTATTGGCGGTCAAGAGATGCTCGACACCATACTTTTTTCCTCGCAAGGGGTCCCAGTTCATTCAGAAATCGTTAGCACGCAGCAACGAAGGTCTGCAATCGCTAAAAAAGCTGTTAGCCTGATTCGGATGCATTTTTCCCATGATCAAGTTTTTCAGTGGCTTTCTCAATATGCCTATCAGCCTTCAATGGTTTACGTCGGCGTTTTCTTTATGATGATTGCGAGCGGTTTTGGATTTCCCGTGCCTGAAGAAGTGCAAATTATCTCTGTTGGAATCCTAGCTTACATGGGAGGTCATCCCGATCTCTTTCCTCCGCCTTATGTTGGTGCACCGGTTGTCAGCGGAATTGAGGCCGCCATTGTGGTTTCAGCCGCGGTTATTTTTTCAGACAATTTGGTGTTTTGGATC
>JAYUCD010000258.1:0-3560 GCA_043740515.1 Bdellovibrio sp.
TGGCGGCCATTCCACTTTTGTATTTTTGTGCCATTAGTGCTTCCCTTCTTTCTCATTTTCATAGCCGACGTTGATCACCGGCTTGAGCTCAGCGATCGAGATCGCCGGAAAAAGTCGTAGATAGAGCAAGAACAAAGTCAGAAACATTCCGAAGCTTCCCACCAAGATCGCCGTATCATAGGGACTCCAAGCATAATTTCCCCAGTTTGAAGGCAAGAAATCATGATGAAGCGAGGTGACTGTGATCACGAAGCGCTCAAACCACATTCCGATATTCACGAAAATTGAAATCACGAACATAATTGGAATGCTTCGGCGAATCGACTTGAACCAGAACAATTGCGGGATCACAACGTTGCAAGAAATCATGCACCAGTAGGACCAGCCGTAATCTCCGAAGGCTCGATTGATAAACACGGCTCGCTCGTAAAGATTGCCAGAGTACCAAGCAATAAAAAACTCAGATCCGTAGGCGTATCCAACCATCAAAGCGGTTGCCATGATGATTTTGCACATGACTTCCATATGATCGATGGTGATGTAGTTTTTAAATTCCGGAAAACCAATCCGCACGAAAGTCATCAAGGTCACAACCATTCCGAATCCGGAGAAGATTGCACCGGCTACGAAATAAGGTGGGAAAATCGTCGTGTGCCAGCCAGGAAGATTGGACACTGCAAAGTCAAAAGAGACGATGGTGTGAACCGAAAGAACCAAAGGAGTCGATAGTCCCGCGAGCAAGAGATACACCATTTCATAGTGCGCCCAATGCCTCACAGTTCCGCGCCAACCCAAGCTCAAGGCTCCGTAGACAGTATGGCGAATTTTATTTTTGGCGCGATCTCGAATGGTCGCGAAATCTGGAACCATTCCAATGTACCAAAAGACAATCGAAACCGTGGCATAAGTGGAAACAGCGAAAACGTCCCAGAGCAAGGGCGATCGGAAGTTCACCCAAAGTGGTCCGCGCTGATTCGGGTAAGGAAAGAGCCAAAAATCCAACCAAGGTCGACCGGTGTGAAGCAAAGGAAAAAGACCAGCTGTCATCACCGCGAAAACCGTCATGGCCTCAGCTGTTCTTGCAACAGATGTTCGCCATTTCTGTCGGAACAAAAAGAGAATCGCCGAGATCAACGTACCGGCGTGACCGATACCGATCCAAAAGACGAAAGTGATGATCATTGTTCCCCAAGCATTGGGATGATTCACTCCGAGCAATCCGATTCCCACTCCGACCACCATGGCCAAAGTGAGGATGTAGAAAATAAACAAAGTTTTGGCTGTGAGAAAAAGTCCGAGCCATCCTTTGGACGGAAAAGATTCCAGGGGTGCCACGATGTCTTCGGTGACATCTCTCAAAGATTTTCTGCCTAAAACTAGAGGTTTTCGGTTCATCATGAGTGACCTCCCTTGCTTTCCTGGCCGCCATGATTTGGTCGGGTCTCTTGATCGTTGTTGCGAATTTTAGACATGTACCGAACATTTGGAACTGTGTTCAGCTCTTCCAGCAATCCGTAACCTCTTTGATCCTGAAACAACTTGGAAACACGAGTGCTCGGATCATTGATATCACCGAATACGATCGCGTCCGCTGGGCAAGCCTGTTCGCAAGCGGTTTTGATTTCGCCGTCCTTCAATTCTCGTTTTTCAAGCTTCGCATTGTTTTTGCCCTCTTTGATTCGGTGAACGCAGAAGGTGCACTTCTCCATCACCCCCCGAGGGCGAACAGTCACATCCGGATTGAGCGCCAAGTGAGTTGGCTTCTCGATCAGCTTAGCGTAATTGAACCAATTGAAGCGCCGAACTTTGTATGGACAGTTGTTGGAGCAATACCGAGTTCCGACGCAACGATTGTAAATCATATCGTTCAGTCCCTCGGAATTATGCACTGTCGCGGCCACTGGGCAGACAGATTCACAAGGGGCATTGTCACAGTGTTGACACGTCAGAGGCTGGAACACCACTTGAGCGTCTTTTGGATCACCGACATAGTAGCGATCGATTCGGATCCAGGCCATCTCACGGCCTTGAATCACATATTTTTTCCCGACAACTGAAACATTGTTCTCAGACTGACATGCAACCATGCAAGCACTGCAACCGGTGCAGGTGTTAAGGTCGATTGCCATTCCCCATTTGTGTCCGTTGTAAGCATGCCCTGACCAAATTGAAAAAATATGCGGAGTGGTTTTTCCAGCTCCTGGATCTTTCAGATATTGTTTCAAAGTGGCTTCGACAACGATCTGTCGGCCTTCCATCGAGTGATGGCCTTGTGGGTTTGCGAGCAAATATTTGACTCCGGTGTTTTTCACTTCAACTTTGGCGCCAGAATAAATCGGAGTGCCTTGATTGAAATTCACCAATTGATAAGCATTGAAACCGACTCCGTTCGCGACTTTGCCAGCAGCTGTTCGGCCGTAACCGATTGGAATCGCCAAAACGTCATCGTGCAAGCCCGGCTGAATATGCGCCGGCAGTTCATATTTTTTTCCGTCGATCGAAAGTTCGAGCAGATGTCCTTCGATCGCTTTCAATTTCTCAGCAGTTGCCATAGAAATGCTGACACAGTTGTCCCAGCAAATTTTGGTCACTGGATCTGGCAGCTCTTGCAGCCAAGCCACGTTGGCCAATCGACCATCACCGAGCGCCACTGTTGGATAGAGAACTAATTCGAAGCCCTCAGATTTAACGGCTTTGATTTTCGCAAGCGATTCGGATTTGAAAGAGCGACTGCCACCACCACTGGCGTGACTGCCGACAACTCCTTCTTGCAAAGCATCTTCCCAGAAATCCTCGAAAGATTTGGCTTTGCCGACTTTGGCATGAATTTCTTCTTTCCAAATATTTCGCAAATAATCGTAAGAAGTTTCAAATTCTCGCAGTCGCTTCGGTCCTTTTTCAGCGAGATATCCCCAGGTCATCAAAGTCAGTTGAAACGACCTTGTGTCGTACATGGGCCGCATCGTCGGCTGATGAATGCTATACAGTCCTTTGCCAATCTCTGCATCTCCCCAAGTTTCGAGAGGATGATGATCGGGTACGACAAAGTCCGCTTGCTTGCCGGTTTCGTCATTGCGATCGCCAGTGTAAAATACCATCTCGGCTTTTTTCAAAGCTTCAGCAAATCCCAAACTCGCAGGCAAAGAGTAAATTGGATTGCAACCGTGAATGATTACAGTTTTGACGGATCCTTTGTTCAAGTTCTGCATCAACTCAAAAAGATCCAAGTAAGAAGCCGTCAAACCTGGCAAACCATTCTTGCTCTCAACCGTGGCGCCGTCATTATCAAGCGCAGCGTTCAAGAAATTCACAGCCACTTGGAGATCATATGAATGAGTCGTCAAAGTTGGCAAACCACCGGCGACCACCAAAGATTGACCGCGATGAGCGATGAGGTCTTCAGCAATTTTACTGAACAGTGCCGGCTCAATTGCTAATTGAGAGGCGACATTAGAATAAGACTCGAGGGCTGATTTGACTGAGCCATTGCCGGCAAATTTCCCATGCGATTTTTTGACGACGATTTCATGCGCTAAACCCATCACGACTGCCAATTGCTG
>JAYUCD010000259.1:0-8908 GCA_043740515.1 Bdellovibrio sp.
GCGATAAAGAAAACCAGAACCAATTTGACGACCACATCGGTCTTGGATCCGTATCGTTCAACAGTCATAAAAATCCCCCTTGCTTTCATGGTATCGTCGGCTAACAATTCCGGTCAATGGGTCATGAGTCTGATATGAAAAATCACCAATGGGATGCGGCGCTCTACAAGGCGATCAAAGCAGCGAAACTCGGTCGCGAGGTTCTCATGCACTACTTTGGTCGACTGGAACACATCGAAGAGAAGTTCCAAGCTGGTCTGGTGTCCGAAGCCGACAAAGAATCTGAGCGAGTGATTTTTGATTATTTGCGGAAAAATTTTCCTGAGGACGAGTTCGTTGGAGAAGAATCGACACTGGACTCGACTAAGATCCCGCCGGCGAAAAGCAAAGGGCGTTGGATTGTTGACCCTCTTGATGGAACGACAAATTACATCCATCGATTTCCGATTTTTTGCGTCAGTATCGGCTATGAATACATGGGAAAAATCCAGCTCGCCGTCATCGATGTGCCGATGCTCAAAGAAGTTTACACCGCCATTCGTGGTCAAGGTGCCTTCATTAACGGTCGCAGAATGCAGGTCAGTCAAACCAAAACCATCAAAGACTCTTTATTAGCCACCGGATTTTTTGGCGACAATGAGGCTCAACTGGAAGAGCAATTGAAAATATTTCCGCCGATCACTCGAGAGTGTCGGGGAGTCAGACGTGCTGGCGCTGCCGCTTATGATTTAGCGCAAGTGGCTCGCGGTGTTTTCGATGGATACTGGGAGAAAGGCATCAAAGCTTGGGATGCCGCTGCTGGAATTCTTTTGGTTGAAGAGGCGGGCGGAAAAGTTTGTACTTATCGAGGGGCTCCATATGATCCTTACAAACGGTCAATCATAGCAACAAATTCTTATTTAGCACCAATCTTAGTTGAATGTTTCAAAGGTAAAATCGACACGGAAACAGACTAGACTAAAATGGACAAAAAACTTTGGTCTCGGCAAATTTTGCCGTCAGAATTCTGACGAGAATCCTGAAGATTCAGTCAAAAACTTCCATCATGTCTTTCTCAATTTTGAAATTTACCAAATCAATTCTCACTGAATGCTTTAAATCCAGAGCTTCAATCCTTCGTCCAGTTGGCACTTCCGTTGCTATGAAAAGCCTTATCGTACAAGTTTTAGAATTCATCAAGGAGGATGGATGGCTGAAGATAATGCAGCAAAAGACGCTGGTGCCGCTAGCACGGGCCAAGGTCCAGGTGGAAAATCGCCATTTCTTTTGATCGCTTTGGCAGTTGTGAACATGTTGGTCGTAGCGGGTGTGGGCTTCATGCTCTACAAGGGCCGACAGAAAGATGCCGCTGAGCCAAAGATCGAACATGTGATCAAAGGCGAAGCCTCCGCTCAAGAAAAAGAAGCTCATGAAGAAAAAGCTTTCATAGGAAAAGTTGTTCCGCTTGAAACATTCATTGTGAATCTCTCTGGTTCCAAAGGCCGTCGAATCGCCAAAGTGAATATGGAACTCGAGCTTCAAGGCGAACAAGTCCAAGTCGAAATCGACAAGCGCAAAGCCCAAATCCGAGACATCATTATCATTATTCTTTCGAGCAAAACATATGATGAAGTTGCTCTACGAGAGGGCAAGGACGGACTCAAAAATGAAATCAAAGACACTTTGAATGCATTTTTGACCAAGGGAAAAATTCTCAACGTTTACTTCACAGAGTTTATCTACAACTAAGAGGAACGTCGTATGAATCAGGTGTTATCACAAAGTGAAGTCGACGCCCTGCTTGCCGCGGTTTCCGAAGGCGAAGTAGGCACAACCGATCCCGGTGGCGGTCTTCAAGCCATCAACGGCGGCGGTGGCAGCGGCAGCGGAGGAGGTGCCAACCGTGGCATGGGTTCCGGTAAAATGGGTTCAGGTAGAGAAGACAAAGTGATCGTCACTTATGATTTGACCAGCCAGGATCGAATCATCCGCGGCCGACTTCCCCAACTGGAAGTTATTTATGAGAAATTCATGCGATCTTTTCGAGTCTCTCTATCTTCATCCTTGCGAAAAATTGCTTCTTTAACTTTGGCGAGCACTGATTTTTTGAAGTTTGGTGAATTTATCAATACATTGCCAATGCCGACTTGTATGACGGTTTTGCGTTTTGCAACTTTGCGAG
This sequence comes from Bdellovibrio sp., assembly GCA_043740515.1. Classification (GTDB taxonomy): domain Bacteria; phylum Bdellovibrionota; class Bdellovibrionia; order Bdellovibrionales; family Bdellovibrionaceae; genus 21-14-0-10-47-8. Next base: position 2,162 of record JAYUCD010000259.1, read on the forward strand.
GCTCGGCTCTGTTTGTGATTGAAAGCAAATTGGCTTACGCCCTCGTCGATAGTTTTTTTGGTGGCGCCGATCGACCTTATACAAAAATTGAGGGAAAAGATTTTACTCAGATCGAGTTGCAAATCGTTAAGAAAGTTGTGGATCTTGCGATCGATGATATGGAAGCGGCCTGGGCTTCGGTTGAAAAAATTGGCTGTTCTTTCGTACGAACTGAAGTCAACCCTCAGTTCGTCGGAATTGTTCCACCCACTGATGTGGTGATTGCATCAACTTTCGACGTCGAGCTTGAGAACGCAAACGGCACGATCACCATCGTGATTCCTTATTCGACGATTGAGCCGATTAAACAAAAACTTTCCTCAGGTTTCCAAGTGGAATCCGATCAAACAGATAAAAAATTGTGGACGACAATTATCAAAGATCAATTGATGGAAACAGATCTCAATCTCAAAGTGAATCTCGGAGAAACGGAAATCAAATTGAAAGATTTGATGAATATGAAAGTGGGGGATGTCATTCCTCTCGATCAAGATTCGACCGGAGAATTCAATGTGCAAGTTGAAGGCGTTAACAAATACAAAGGTTACTACGGAATTCACCACGGGACAGTTGCAGTGCAAGTGACTCGAGAAATTGGCAAGGGAGGATAGTTTATGGCAGATACACTGGACAATCTCGCGGACAGGCTGGCAGCTGAGGTCGGTAACAGCGAAAATCAAGCGATGGCGGATCAGGAGAATGCGGCCAAAGAAGAATTTGATGCCAATAAAGATCGAAATCTCCAACTGATTTTAGACATTCCCTTGCGTGTGACAGTCGAATTGGGACGAACCAAAATGCCGGTCAACGAGCTTTTGAACTTGGGCCAAGGAAGCGTCATTGAATTGAACAAGTTGGCCGGTGAGCCAATGGAAGTTTTCGTGAACGATAAGTTGATCGCTCGCGGTGAGGCCGTGGTGGTCAATGAAAAATTTGGCGTGCGTTTGACAGATATCATTTCCACTAAAGAACGTGTCGAGCAACTGAAGTAATCGGAGTCTCAAAATGCAATGGATTGTCTATTTAATTTTATTTCTCGGTTTTCAAGCCAAAGCTCTTTCAAGCGAAGTGCCTGCTGAACTGTCAGCGGCTTCGATTCAGTTGGCAGCCAATGAATCTGTCAAGTCGACATCGACCACAGGTGAAGAATCGATTCAAATTCCCGCAGCTGCTCCAGCGCCCACCGAGGCTTCGACAAAAAATCTCAAGGAGAATGAAATCCTAGTGAATTTGGAGTCGACCAAAAAGGCCGCCGCTGCTGAAAGTCCTTTGCTCCGAGTTTTTGCCTCCATTTGTATCGTCGGCATTTTGGGATTCGGCGCTTACTACCTCGTTCGCAAATATCGATTCGGAAATCCACAAGCACAAGCGACTCAAATCAAAGTTCTTTCTCAGCATTATTTGGGACCTAAAAAATCCTTGGCGATCATTCGCGTAGCGGGTGAATCCATTCTGGTCGGGATCACGGATCATAATATTTCTATGATCAAATCCTTGAGCCTCCTTGATGAAGACATTCCCGAGGAGACTCCGAAGGAATTTCACTCTGTGTTCAATTTGACTCGGAAACAAAACGAAACAGCACCTGATAAAGACGGCGAAGCTCGGGAAGAATTCTCAATTTCGGGAATCAAAGATTTTGTGTCACTGAAAATGAAAAACATGAGGTCACTCGAGTGAAAAAATGGTGGCTCTCTCTTTTTGCATTCGGACTGATTCTGGTAGGTGTTGGAGCAACAGCTTCCGCTCAAGTGACTTTGCCTTCGGTCAATCTGGGTTTCAAAACCACAGACAATCCGGCAGAAGTTGTCAGTGCCATCAAAATTGTCTTGGTCATGACTGTTCTGACTTTGGCGCCAGCAATCCTCATCATGATGACAAGCTTTACTCGCATCATTATCGTCTTGTCATTTCTTCGACAAGCTATGGGTGTGCAACAGATGCCGCCCAACCAATTGTTGGTGGGCTTGGCTCTCTTTCTTACTTTTTTCATCATGGGACCGTCTTTTACAGAGATGAATCAAAAAGGCATCCAGCCTTATGTCGCAGGTAAAATCACTCAAGATCAGGCGATCGAGTACACCTTGGCTCCGCTTCGGAAATTTATGTTCACTCAGACTCGGCCTGCCGATCTGTCTCTTTTTGTCAAAATGGCAAAAATTGAAAAGCCAAAAACTTTGGCGGACGTGCCGACAATGGCTTTGGTGCCGGCTTTCGTTATCTCGGAATTAAAAACTGCCTTCCAGATTGGCTTTATTATTTTTCTGCCGTTTTTGATTATCGATATGGTTGCGGCCAGCGTGTTGATGGCGATGGGAATGATGATGTTACCACCGGTGGTTGTATCACTCCCGTTTAAAATTATGCTGTTTGTTTTGGTTGATGGCTGGGCGCTTTTGATTGGCTCCATGGTCAAGAGTTTCGGATAAAGTTTCAGTTAAAATTTCGGATTTAACAGGAAAAGAAGTGGTGAAAAAATGAGCGAAGAACTGATTATCAAATTAGGACAGGACGCCTTGCGAACCACGGCCATGCTGGCGGGACCTCTTTTGCTAGGCACTTTAGCGATTGGTTTGGTCGTCAGTATTTTCCAAGCTCTGACTCAGATCAATGAGCAAACTTTGACCTTCATTCCGAAAATGCTCGTTGTCGCGCTGGTGATCGTGATTGCAGGACCTTGGATGTTGGATGTGATGACCAATTACACGACGAATCTTTTTGAAAACATTGCAACTTTTGTTAGGGAGTAAGTGATTTAGATGCCAGGACTGTATCAGTTTCCCGAAGGACAAATAATCGCTTTTGCTCTGGTTCTCCTGAGAATCATTGCATTTGTCATTGCTTGTCCAATTTTTGGAAGTGCCACCGTTCCCGCTCCAGTCAAAATTCTGTTCGGTTTAACTTTCTCGGTTATTCTTTATCCCACCATCACTTTTTCAAATATCGATATGCTTAAAATCGGGGATGAAATTTTCTTTTTGGTGATTCGAGAGACTTTTGTAGGGCTGGCTCTGGGATTTTTGATGCGAATGTTTTTTTTCGCGATCAGCATCGCCGGTGAAATCATCAGCGTTTCGATGGGTCTGGCTTCGGCTCAAATTTTCAATCCGGCCATGGGATCCCAAAGTAACGTGATTGAACAATTTGAGCTGACTTTGGCAACTCTATTTTTTCTGACAATCAATGGCCATCATATGTTTATCCAAGGATTGGCAGAGAGTTTTCATCTCATTCCGATCGCGGCGACGGCTGTGAAGACCCAAGGCTTTGCCTCAATCACTCAGATTATTCAGGAAATTTTGATCATTGGGTTAAAGATCTCATCGCCGGTTCTAGTTGCGATCTTTGTGACCAACATGGCAATGGGAATCATTGGTCGAGCCGTTCCTCAGATCAATGTCTTGGTGACCAGTATGCCGATCACGATGCTGCTTGGAATATTTATTTTGATTGCAACAACTCCTTTGTTTTTAGGTGAAATGCACGGACTGCTCAATTTGATGACTGAAAGATTCTTTCAGTTCATGAAGGTGATTTAATGGCTGATGACGACTCAGAAAAGACGGAAGAAGCCTCGCAATCGCGGCGAGATGATTTTCGCAAACGCGGCCAAGTCGCTCACTCGAAAGAATTAGCCAGCGCTATGTTTCTGCTTGCAGGCGCAGGATCTATTTTTCTATTGTCGAAATTTTTCTTTGCTGAGCTCTCAGAGGCCTTTCGATATTCGTTCGGCTTGGACATGGTATCAGCCGTTCGAAATGGGGATATCACAACCGCACTAAAATTGGCGGGATCAAAGATCTTTCTGCTCACGACTCCCGTTCTGGCGATTGCCTTGATTGTTGGGGTTGGATCCACCATCGTGCAAACGGGCTTTCTCAATGTTGAAGATGCACTGACTTTTAATTTTAATAAAATTAATCCGCTCGAGGGTGTTAAGCGAATGTTTTCTTTGAAGACAGTCGTTGAAGCCTTGAAATCAATGCTAAAGCTTGCTTTTATCTGCGCCATTGTTTTGATGATTATCAAAGCAGAATTTTTCAAAGTTCCGGCCATGATTCAATTCAATGCTGAGCAATTGATTCAGTATTTGGGTGAGATCACGGTTCGCCTTCTTTCAGCAATTGGCATGGCGATGGTTGTTTTGTCAGGCGCTGATTATTTCTTTCAGCGCTGGGATTTGAACAAGCAAATGATGATGACCAAGCAAGAAGTCAAAGAAGAGCACAAACAGCGAGAGGGTGATCCCATGATCAAAGCCCGCATTCGCCGTGTGCAAAGAGAGATGGCTAATCGACGGATGATGGATAAGGTGAAGCAAGCTGATGTGATTGTGACAAATCCAACTCATATCGCGGTTGCACTGAAATACGATGCCAATCTTCCAGCTCCACAGCTTGTAGCCAAGGGTGCAGATCTGATTGCTGAGAAAATAAAAGAATTGGCAAAAGAGTACAACATCCCAGTGATCGAGAACAAGCCGCTGGCACGCACGATTTATAAAACCATGAAATTAGGACAAACGATTCCGCGAGAACTTTTCACAGCGGTGGCTGAAGTTCTCTCTTACGTTTACAAATTGCGCCGGAAAGTAAGGAAATAATGGAAGGCATTTTTCAGTTCCTGAAAAAATTTGAGAAGTACACGAAGAACACGGATCTGTTCATCGCCTTCGGTATTTTAGCGATCTTGTGTGTGATGGTTGTTCCACTTCCACCGATCATGCTGGATTTGGCTCTTACTTTTTCATTGGCGCTCAGCATTTTAATTTTATTGGTTTCGATCTACATCAAGAAATCGCTCGAATTCAGCGTCTTTCCTTCTTTGCTTTTGATGACGACCTTGTATCGTCTGGCCTTGAACGTCGCGACCACAAGGTTGATTTTGACTCATGGACATCAAGGTCCTTTGGCTGCTGGTGATGTGATTTCAGCTTTCGGAAATTTTGTGGTTGGCAGCAACTACGTCATCGGTGCCATTGTCTTCATCATCCTGGTCGTTATCAACTTTATTGTTATCACAAAAGGTTCGGGCCGAGTCGCAGAGGTCGCTGCCCGATTCACCTTGGATGCGATGCCAGGTAAACAAATGTCTATCGATGCCGACCTCAACGCAGGTTTGATCAATGAGCAAGAAGCTCGAAGACGCCGGCAAGAAATCGAATCCGAAGCAGATTTCTACGGAGCTATGGATGGTGCCAGCAAGTTCGTTCGAGGAGATGCGATTGCCGGTATCTTGATCACCGTGGTGAACATTGTTGGCGGACTGCTGATCGGAGTTTTGCAAAAGGGATTGGATCTTCCGACAGCCGCCAAATATTACACCATGCTGACGATCGGTGATGGTTTGCTGTCACAAATTCCTGCTTTGATCATTTCAACGGCAGCCGGTGTTGTCGTGACAAGAAATTCTCGTTCTGGAAAAAATATGGGCGCAGAGATGATGGGTCAGCTTCTCTTGAATCCAAGAGCTGTTGCTATCACAGGCGGAGTGATCGGATTGATGGCGCTGGTGCCGGGACTGCCAACTGTTCCATTTATGTTTATGGCGGCAATCTTAGGCGGGCTTTCTTGGGCCATCACAAGATTCCAAAAAGAAACAGACGACAACGATAAAAAGCGAGTCGATGAGGCGGCGGCAGGTCCGAAAAAAGAAAATATCGAAAATCTTCTGCCACTTGATATGGTCGAATTGGAAGTTGGTTATGGCCTCATCAATGTGGTTGAAAGTGATCAATCCGGAGATTTGCTCGAGCGAATCGTCAGTATCCGAAAACAATTTGCTCTCGATCTCGGAATCATCGTTCCGAGTATTCACATCCGCGATAATCTGCAATTGGCTTCGGGTGAGTATCGCTTGCTTGTCAAAGGAAACAAAGTCGGCGGCGGAATTTTGCGACCAGAATGCATGCTTGCCATGGATCCAGGAAATGTTTCCGATCCCATCGATGGTTATCCAACCAAAGAGCCAGCCTTCGGATTGGATGCTCTTTGGATTCATCCTCCACTGAAAGAACAAGCTGAAGTAGCGGGCTACACCGTGGTGGATTTACCGACGGTGATGGCGACTCATATCACGGAAATTATACGCTCGCATGCACATGAATTGTTGGGACGGCAAGAAGCTGCGGCCTTAGTGGATAACTTTAAGAAAACTCACCCGAAAGTGGTTGAAGATTTGATTCCGGATCAGATGTCTTTGGGAAGTGTCGTTCGAGTTCTTCAGAATTTGCTCAAAGAACAAATCTCGATTCGTGATTTGCGAACGATCTTTGAAACTCTTTCAGATGAATCGGGTCGCAGCAAAGATATCGAAGTGCTGACCGAGCAAGTGCGAAGATCTCTCGCTCGCTCGATCACCGCTAAATATTCGAACGAAGGAAAAGTTCCAGTGATGACCTTGCATCCGAATATTGAGGAGCTTATTGCGAACTCTCTCATCCAAACGGAACAGGGAGTGCAGCTTGTGATGGATCCTCAATCAGCCCAGAGAATGATCACTCAGATTGCGAGCACAGTGGAAGATCATCCTGAAATTGCGGGTCAGCCGATCTTGCTGACCAGCCCAACTTCACGTCGTCATCTTTACAAACTGACTTCGAGATTTATTCCTCAACTGGTCGTGTTGTCTCATAACGAATTGACCTCGGATGCAAATGTCAAATCCGTGGGAGTAGTGGAGATGGGTCATGCAAATTAAGAAATTCGA
>JAYUCD010000260.1:0-11325 GCA_043740515.1 Bdellovibrio sp.
TCATGGCGAGAGCAATCACTAGCATGGCGAAAAGGCCGATCAAGCGGTCCATCAAAATTGTCAGTGCGGCTGAAATTTTGGCATGCGGCGTGGCTTGGGCGATGTAGTAACCTTTGACGAGGTCGCCGCCCACTCCTCCGGGGACTGCAAAATTGAAGAACATTCCAATCAAGGTGAGCTTCATGCCAGTGATGAAGCTGATTGATAAATTTTGCGAGTGAAGGAACTGTCTCCAGCGCTGGACTCCGATCGCGAGGCCAATGCCGACACAGAGAAAGCCGATCAGCAAAAAGGGAAATGTGAGCAGTTTTCCGAGCGAGCGGAATTCGAGGCGGCCACTGCCGACCAACCAATAAATCAAGCCAATAGAGAAGAGGACTTTGAGAGACTGAATCAGTAGAGTCTTTGCTTTTTTTGGCATCTTGCTCGAATCGATCCTCTCTTTTTCGATGGTCACTCTCGGATTGAGACGCCGGCGTGACCTTGTCTGTTGCCTATGCGCGGCGACAGTGTCTTGAAGTGTCCTGACGATATCGAGCTTGTTTCTTGAGATCAAGAAATGGATGGTTTTTTTGTTGGGTGATTGTTCCGGCAAAAATTTTAGCGTAAGATTTTGAGTAGATTCACATTCAAATGAAGATTGGTTGAAAATGAAAGTTACCGAGCACCTGGCGCGCGCCAAAGATCCACTTTTCAGTTACGAAATCGTTCCTCCGTCTCGGGGGCGAAGTGTGCAAGACATTATTGACGTGGTGGAGATGCTAACTCCGCTTCAGCCGCCGTGGATCGATGTGACGGCGCACTCGTCAGTGGCATATTACAATGAAGCAGCGGATGGCAGTATCAAGCGGCGAATTATGAAAAAGCGGCCAGGCACGATTGGTATTTGCGGCATCATTCAGAATCGATTCAAGATCGATACTGTGGCTCATATTTTGTGTCAGGGTTTTACTCGCGAAGAAACCGAAGATGCTCTGATTGAGTTGGGATATTTGGGATTGCACAATGTGCTAGCGATACGTGGGGATTACCTTAATTTTCAGAAGCCACTATCGAAAGATCGAACGGCCAATTCATTTGCTAAAGATCTGGTTGTGCAGATGAAGGATTTAAAGCGCGGCCAATATTTGGAAGAGATGGCTGAGAATGCAAAGCTCGATTTCTGTGTGGGCGTGGCGGGTTATCCGGAAAAACATTTTGAAGCGCCGAATTTGAAAACAGACATAGAGTATTTGAAGAAAAAAATTGAGGCAGGCGCGGATTATATCGTGACTCAGATGTTTTTTGAAAATCAAAAATATTTTGAGTTCGTGAAGGCCTGCCGAGATGCTGGAATCACAGTGCCGATTGTGCCAGGGCTGAAGATGCTCCGCTCAGTCGAGCAGTTGCGATCGATTCCAAAAAGTTTTTTCGTCGATATTCCTGAAAGACTGTCAGAGGAAATTTCGAAAAACCCAACGCATGCGGCAGAAATTGGCATGAAGTGGGCGGATGAACAGGTCCAGGGGCTTTTGAATCAGAAAGTCCCTTGCGTTCACTTTTATGTGATGAATGACTGTGCAAACGTTGTCAGCGTGGTCAAAAAATACAAGTAGGTTCTGATGTCGCTGAAGAAATCAGCTGTCTGGCTCGAACTCGAGCAGCTGCTAGAAAATAAAATTCTATTTATCGATGGAGCCATGGGAACCATGGTTCAGCAGTACAAGCTGGTTGAAGGTGATTACCGGGGCGATCGATTCCAGGGCCATCAAATTGATCTCAAGGGTAACAATGATATTTTGTGCCTCACTCAACCGAAGATCATCCGCGAGATTCATCGACAGTATATGGAAGCTGGGGCTGACATCATTGAGACGAATACTTTCAATGGAACTTCGATTGCGCAAGAGGATTACAAGCTGGAATCTTGTGTGCCCGAAATCAATCGTGAAGCGGCTCGAATTGCTAAAGATGAAGCCAGGTTATTTTTTGAAAAGACGGGACGGAAAGTTTATGTGGCCGGAGCATTGGGCCCAACCAATAAAACACTGAGCCTCAGCCCGGACGTGAGCAATCCTGCTTACCGAGCCACTAGTTTTGAAAAAATGGTGAAAGCTTACGAAGAGCAGGCGCGAGCCTTGGTCGAGGGCGGAGTTGATATTCTGTTGCCTGAGACAGTGTTTGATACTTTGAATTTAAAAGCTTCGCTTTGGGCCATTCGGAATATTGAAGAAGAAAGAGGCGAGCGAATTCCCCTGATGATTTCGGTGACGATCACGGATCTGTCAGGGCGGACTTTGTCAGGTCAGAACATAGGCGCTTTTTGGAATTCGATTCGCCATTCTGAACCACTGAGCGTGGGATTGAACTGCGCCTTAGGTGCAAAAGAGATGCGGCCTTTTCTCGCTGAGCTCTCTCGGATTGCTGATTGTTATGTCAGTTGCTATCCGAATGCGGGCTTGCCAAATCCTTTGGCTCCGACTGGTTATGATGAGACTCCAGAAATGTTAGCTTTTGAAATCAATCGTTTTGCCGATGATGGCTTGCTCAATGTGGTGGGTGGATGTTGTGGGACGACTCCGGCACATATCAAAGCCATGGTTCAGGATTTGAAATCAAAACCTGCACGTAAGAAAGCGGCGGCCTTCAAAGGCTTTTCAATTTCGGGCTTGGAGCCTTTGAATTTGCTCGATGGGCAGCGGCCTTTTCAATTTGTGGGTGAGCGGACCAACGTGACTGGATCGAAAAAATTTTCGCGAGCCATTTTGGAAAAGCGATTTTCCGATGCGGTTCAGATTGCCAGAGACCAAGTCGAGAATGGTGCGAATATTATTGATATCAACTTGGATGAAGGAATGCTCGACTCGAAAGAGGAGATGGTTCATTTCTTGAATCTTTTGGCCGGTGAGCCTGAGATTTCTCGCGTTCCATTTATGATTGATTCTTCCAAGTGGGAAGTTTTGGAAGCCGGATTGAAATGCGTTCAAGGGAAAGTCATTGCTAACTCGATCTCGTTGAAAGAGGGGCCTGAAGCTTTCAAAAAACAAGCACGTTTGATTCAGAAATATGGTGCCAGTGCGGTGGTCATGGCTTTTGATGAATCGGGACAGGCCGTGACAGTCGAGGAAAAAGTTCGCATTTGTGAACGAGCCTATAAAATTTGGACGCATGAGTTAGGTCTCGATCCTCATGATTTGATTTTTGATGCGAATATTTTAGCGGTCGCAACGGGGATTGAAGAGCACAACGAGTATGCTTTGAACTTTATCCAGGCTCTGCCTTTGATCAAAGAGAAGTGTCCTGGGGTTTCGACGAGCGGTGGACTTTCCAATTTGTCTTTTTCTTTTCGTGGCAATGATAAAGTCCGAGAGGCCATGCATTCGATTTTCTTGCATCATGCGATCAAGGCCGGCCTCGATATGGCAATCGTCAATGCGGGAATGCTTGAGATCTATGAGGAAATTGAGCCCGATCTCAAAGAACGTATCGAAGATGTGATTTTCAATCGGCGAGAAGATGGAACAGAGCGGCTGGTTGAGGTTGCGGAGCGCTTCAAAACTTTTGGCAAGGTTAACAAAGTTCAGAACAATTCGGAGTGGCGCGAACTGCCGCTGCAAGAGCGGATCACTCACGCATTGATCAAAGGCTTTGATGAATTTATCGAGGCTGACACGAGTGAAGCTTACGCCGAATTGAAATCGGCTTTGTTGGTGATCGAGGGTCCTCTGATGGAGGGCATGAAAGTCGTCGGCGACTTGTTTGGTCGCGGGAAAATGTTTTTGCCTCAAGTGGTGAAAAGTGCTCGGGTCATGAAGAAGGCCGTTGCGGTGCTAGAGCCTTATATGAAGAAATCCGCCTCTGGTGCTTTGAGTTCGCAAGGCAAAGTCCTGCTTGCGACAGTCAAAGGTGACGTCCACGACATCGGAAAAAATATTGTTGGAGTCGTGCTTGTTTGCAACGGCTACGAAGTGCATGACATGGGTGTAATGGTGCCCTTTCATAAAATCTTAGCCGAAGCCGAGCGTTTGCAAGTCGATGCGATTGGCTTATCGGGATTGATCACTCCCTCGCTCGATGAAATGATTTTCAATGTGCAGGAGCTTGAGAAGCTCGGATCTAAAATTCCCGTGCTGATTGGCGGGGCGACGACTTCGAAGCTTCATACGGCTGTGAAAATTTCAGATCATTATTCGGGTCCAGTTGTGCATGTGCAGGATGCTTCGCTTGTGACGGAGGTCATGGGTCAGCTGATGAGTCAGAGAGACAAGGAAAAGTACGCGAGCCAAATCAAGGCCCAATACCAACACCTCAAAGAAGTTCATCTTAAATCGAAATCAGAAATTCAACTTTTGTCTTTGCGTGAAGCTCGAGAAAAAAAGCATCAAGTCAATTGGCAGAAGAATACTCCAGTGGCTCCGCGCGAGACCGGAGTATTTGACTGGGAATTCAGTTTGGAAGAATTGGTGCCTTTGATTGACTGGTCGCCATTTTTCTGGACTTGGGATCTGAAGGGCTTGTATCCAAAGATTTTGACGCATGAAAAATACGGTGAAGAAGCGACAAAGCTTTTTGCTGATGCTCAGAAGCTTTTGGCAAAAATTGTGCGTGAGAAAATATTTAAGCCAAAAGTTCGGGTTGGAATCTGGGCCGCCAATCAGATTGATGATGATGATGTTGTTCTGATGAACGCAAAAGGTGAAGTCATTGAGAAACTTTGTTTTTTGCGCCAACAACGAGAAAAAGAAGCGGTCGGCGGAGTTTATCGCAGCCTCTCCGATTTTGTTGCACCTTTGGCGACCAAGCAGCGAGATTATCTTGGAACTTTTGTGACGACGGCGGGTGAGCAAGTTGAAACGTACTCGGCTCAGTTGAAAGAGCAGAATGATGATTACAGTTCACTGATCGTCAAGGGCTTGGGCGATCGGATCGCAGAAGCCGTGGCAGAACTTGCGCATAAAAAAATGCGAGATCATGTGGGCTTTGGATTGACTGAAAATCTAACAATCGAAGATATGATTCATGAAAAGTATCAGGGTATCAGGCCAGCCCCAGGTTATCCTGCCTGCCCGGATCACAGTGAAAAATTGAAGATTTGGAAATTGCTGGATGCGGATTCGATCGGTTGCCATTTGACGGAAAATTTTGCGATCATGCCGGGAAGTTCGGTTGCGGGATATTATTTCTTTCATCCGGAGAGCAAGTATTTTCATGTGGGAAAAATCGGCGAAGATCAGGTGCGCTCGCTCGCTCTGAGACAAAAGAAAGGTGAGGATTTGGTGCAAAAAGCACTTTCAAATCTCATTTTTTAAAGATGGTTTTAATTTTTGGCAAACATGGACAGCTGGCTCAATCTTTCCGGGCAACGGTGCCTGAGGCATTGGAAAGCAGTTCCGTATTTGTGTCGAGCCAAGAGGCTAATTTTGAACAGCCTGAAAAGCTTGCGGGATATTTAGATCATCTGGGTCCAGATGTGGTGGTGGTGTGTGCGGCATATACTCAGGTTGATAAAGCTGAGGAAGAGCGAGAGATCGCTGAATTGATCAACACTCGAGCGCCGCAAGAGATTGCTCGCTGGTGTCAGATGAATGACAAGCTGATGATTTATTTTTCTACTGATTATGTGTTTGATGGAAGTGGCTCAGCGCCTAAGCGTGAAGAGGATCCGAAAGGCCCATTGAATTGGTATGGTTCGACCAAGCTTGCGGGTGAAGAGGCGATTCAAAATACTTTTTGCAAACATCTTATTTTTCGCACCTCTTGGGTTTATTCTGAGTACGGAAAAAACTTTGTGAAGACGATGCTTCGAATGGGAAAAGACAAAACTCATTTGCGAATTGTCGATGATCAAATTGGCGGTCCAACTTATGCTCCTGATCTAGCATTGGCAGTTTGGCCTTTGATTGAGCGGCGCTTGAAGGGTGAGAAATTTTCGAGCGGTGTTTATCATATGGCCGGCGTCGGCGCAGTCTCTTGGGCACAATTTGCCGAGGAGATTTTCTCTTGGTGCCGAGCTCGAAAGAAGGAAATGTCAGTGGAGAAAGTCGACGGCATTCCAACGGCCGAGTATGCTACTCCAGCTATTCGTCCTTTGAATTCCCGTTTGGATCAGAGCAAGTTGAAGGCAGAGCTGGGGATCGAGATGCCATTTTGGAAAGATTCCCTGAATCTTTGTTTGAAGCGATTGGAGCCAGGCGGATGAAAAAAGTTTTAGTGACCGGCGGTGCTGGGTACATTGGCTCACACGTGGTGGCGCAACTGGTATTACGCGATTACCAAGTCGTGGTCCTAGACAATCTGTCGACAGGGCATCGATCGCTGCTCCATCCAGAAGCCCAGTTTGTTGAGGGTGACATTCGAGATGAGGAATTGATCCGAAGGACTTTCGAGAAATTCGAGATCAATTCTGTTTTGCATTTTGCTGCTCTGACCTCAGTCGAAGAATCTTTGCGTAAACCAGAGGAATATTACGATAACAATTTTAGCGGAACTTTAAGTTTGCTTCGAGCCTGTGAAGGCAGCTCGGTGAAGAATTTTATTTTTTCTTCCACTGCTGCTGTCTATGGTGGACTGAGCTCTGTCTTGGTGAGTGAGGATGCGGCGATTGATCCTGCGACTCCTTACGGAAAAAGCAAATCGATGAGTGAGCTGGCGCTGAAAGATTGTGGAGCTGCCTACGGGCTTCGTTATGGAATTCTGCGCTACTTTAACGTCGCTGGTGCCAGCATGACCAATCGTTGGGGGCAGATCGGTGACCAGCACTCGGCCTTGGTCAAACGAGTGGCGATGGCAGCGGTTGGGAAACTGCCAGAGCTTTGCATTTTTGGAACGGATTATCCGACGATGGATGGAACGGCCGTTCGAGATTATATTCATGTCGAAGACTTGGCTGAGATTCATATTCAAGCTTTAGAGAAGCTGAGCGGTGAAATTCCGTCGCTTCTTTTGAACTGCGGATACGGCACGGGATTTTCAGTTCGGCAGGTGATCGAAATGATGAAGCAAGTGAGCGGCAAAAAATTCACTGTTCGTGAAGCCAGTCGTCGGCCGGGAGATTTGGCTTCAGTGGTGGCGAACAATTCCAAACTTGTGGCTACTTTGAATTGGAGGCCCAGAAGGAATGACTTGCGCCTGATCTGCCAGTCGGCTTTTGATTGGGAGTCTCGCTTGGTTTCTGAGAAATCATGATCTCGAGCAAACTTCAGTATCGCCCTTCGATCGATGGGCTGAGGGCCCTTGCCGTCATAGCGGTTTTTCTATTTCATATCGATCATCGCCTGATGCCGGGTGGATTTGTCGGTGTCGATATTTTTCTTGTCATCTCTGGATACCTTATTTCTTCGATCATTTACCATGATCTCAATTTGCAAAAATTTTCTCTCAGAAATTTTTATGGCAAAAGATTGCGGCGAATCCAGCCGGCTCTGTGGACGGTGGTGGTCAGTTCTTTTGTTGTAGCTTTGATTTTATTTTTACCTTCAGACCTCAGGTTTTTTGCGAATTCAGTCAGGTCAGTCCTCAGCTTCACCACTAATTTTTTTTTCGCTCGGGAAGTGGATTATTTTAATCCTGTCAGTGAAGAGTATCCGCTGCTTCATATCTGGTCACTTGCTGTCGAAGAACAGTTTTATTTTTTGTGGCCACTTCTGTTTATTTTTTTATTTCGATTGAAGTTGAAATTCAGATTTCATGTTGCCCTCATTGGCGCCATCATCTTGGCGTCTTTTTTAATTCCTGAGATCTTACTGAGGCAGGGCTTCAATCAAAAGTTGATTTATTACATGCTTCCCAGTCGCATGGGTGAGTTGGCTCTCGGTGGGATTCTGGGTATTTGGCACCAAGAAAAACCAAGCTGGCTAAAACATCAAAGCCATTGCTCATCGCATCTTTTATCTTTGCTAGGGATTGTACTTATTTTTGTGTCTTTATTTGCGTTCAATCAGCGAACTTTGTTTCCAGGCCTCGCTGCCCTTGTTCCTTGCTTGGGAGCTGTAGCTTTGATTGGATCTGGCCCTGACTCCTGGATCAATCGAATTCTCAGTTTTCGTTGGTTTGTTTTTATTGGAACCATTTCTTACTCTCTTTATCTCTGGCATTATCCAGTTCTGGCTTTTTTAAGATATGTGGATCAGACGGGAGTTCCACAGTTTTTAGCCGCCATCGGAATTACTTTTTTGCTCGCAACTTGGTCCAAGTTTAAAATCGAAGACAAATACAAAAGGGTCAGTCTGTCCTTCGCAAAATCTATCGTGAGTTTTTGGCTAAAGCCGGCAGCCCTCTTGCTCATTGCTGTCGTGATTACTTATGATTCAAGGGGCCTACCTCAGAGATATTTTGCCTCCGTAGGCGATATCGGCAACGATTTGGATCAGTTTTACAAAAGCTATTGCCATCAGCAAACTTTGGCCAGTTGTGTGATTGGAGACAAACAACAAAAGCCTCAGACTTTGCTCATCGGTGACTCTCATGCTGGCCACTTTATGCCATTTTGGGATCTCGTCGGACAGGCTCACTCTTTTTCTCTTCACGCAATCAGCGGTTCTTCCTGCGCTCCCGTTTTTGAGATTTTTGAAAAGGACACTGATTTTTGCCGCCAGCAGAAAACCTGGTTTAGAAATCACTACCAGGAGTTTAAAGTCGTTATTCTTGGAGCGAGATGGGAAAGTTTCTTTACTATCAATTCAGATTCAAAAAACGAAACTGAAGAAACTTTCTTGAAGGCGCTCGAGCAAACACTGAGCGCCTTGAGGCAAGAAAAAATTCAAGTGATCGTCATGGCCCAGGTCCCAGGATTTCAGGATAGAGAATATGAATTTGCACTCCGGAAAAAATATTTTTTCCTTGGGCTTTTTACAGGTTCAAATGAAAGAGAAATTCGTCTGCCGTTCAATCCGAAAATCGATCAAGTGAACGCAAAGCTTAGAAGCTATTTTGGAACTCATTCTGATATCTCGATTTTTGATCCGGTTTCAAAACTCCAGGAATTCCGAAATCGTTTGCCTTACAGAGAGTTAGGGATGGCTTACAAAGATGGAAATCATTTGAATGAAGGTGGCTCTCGAGAATTAGCAAAAGCGTATTTAGTTGATCAAAAAAGATTGGTGCTCGACTTGCCAGAAGATTTTTTTAGACTCTCGGGAGCAAAGGCAAGGGGCAGGTTTTTTTAAATGGCATCAAGAACACAATCTTCAATCTGAATGCTCGGCACAGGCTTTTGCATTCGCTCTCCGAGCAGTCGTGGTAACTGATCCGGCGGGATCAGCTGAATTCCAATCCAAGCAAAAATTTTGAGAACAAAGCCGAGCAAGGGCAGATAAATTGGAAGCGGCAGGGCGCCACACTTGCGAAAAAGTTGCCAAGCGAGTTTGCCCGCGGTTACTTCAGGCCCGCGCAGAATTTGGATCACCGGAGGCTTCTCAGTCAGCGGCGCTTTCAAGATCGATAAAATTTTTCGATTTAAAACTTGGACAGGAAGTGGCGAGAAGACGATCGGCTTTTCATTCAGAAAACTACGGATGAGCCAGGGATAAATTTTATAGTGTTGAGCCAAACTGAAAAATCGATCTAGGCCTTCTTTTGAACCTGCGCCTACGATTTCAGAGGGGCGAAGAATGATCAGCTCTGGCCAATTCATTTGAAGCAATTCTTTTTCCGCTTGGAATTTTGAGAGAGCATAAGCTCCCGCATTTTCGCCGGCAGTTTGGCTGCTGATCAAGCAAAACCGCCTGCAGTTTTTTTTCTGAAGGATCTGAGCCAAGCGAACTGTTCCATGAAGATTCATTTGAAAATAATCCGCTTCGACTTTGGTATGAGTCAGCCCCGCCATGTGAAGACAAATGTCGTAGCTTGGCTCAGCTAACAAATGTGATTCGAGCAAGGGATCCCGCAAATCTGCTGAAATGATTTTCACTCGCTGGGTGGAAGATCGCAGTTTTTCAAGCGCAGCGGATTGTGGGGAGCGGGTAAGCAGTGTAATTTCTGAAAAGCAGGGTTCAAGCAATAGGCGATCCAGGAGATCAAGTCCGATTTTAGAAGTTGCACCCGTGATTAAAATTCGCAAGGAGAGGTCCCTTTCTTTTCAACGGCCCAGCATTGACCTGATTTGATAATATGCTAGGTTGGGCGGAAGGGGAGACTTATTTTTGGCGAACCAATCGATGCCCAACCCAGCACTTTCTTTGGTAATTTTGTGTTACCGCAGTGAAGAATCCATCATCCCCTTTGTTGAAAAAGTTCATGCGCTTTTCGCTTGGGTCAATATTGATTACGAGTTGGTTCTGGTCGGAAATTATTGGCCAGGAAAAAATGACAAGACCCCAGAGATCATCCGAGAGATCGCTGCCAAGCATGCGAGGACTCGGGCCGTGACTTTGCCTAAGGAAGGTCACATGGGTTGGGATTTGAAAACCGGCCTTTCCGCAGCCCGAGGCGAGCATATTGGTTTTATCGATGGCGACGGGCAATTTCCGATTGATTCGATTCTGCCTTTGATTTTTCACTCATTGACGAATGGATATGATTTATCCAAAACTTACCGAGTCGTCCGCGGCGACGGAGCTTGGCGAATCCTCATTTCATTTGTGTTTAATAGCTTGTTTCGTCTGCTTTTCGGAACCTCTTACCGAGATGTGAATTCCAAACCGAAAATTCTGCGACGTCAGTTACTCCAATCCATGGAGCTTCGCTCGAACGATTGGTTTATCGATGCCGAGATTATGATCAAGGCGCATCGATTGAAAGCCAGAGTGATCGAGATTCCGATTCATTTTGTGGAAAACGAGCAGCGTGCTTCTTTTGTTAAATTGGATGCGGTGCTAGAGTTTCTTAAGAATCTTTACCGGTTTAAATTCAATAAATTCTAATCGATTGCAGGGCCAGAGATAGTCGCTAGCTTATTGCAAAGAAGGGCAATCTTTTAGCACAAGCGGCGGCGGGCTCTCTGCGCTTGGCTCGGTTGAGGTCATCAAAAACTGAGTTGCTTTCGACGGGCATGTGCCATTGAACTGTGACGGCTCAAAAATATAGCCAGTGCGTTTGAGGAAGTAGAGCCATTGAGGACTCATCCCCAGATAGGTAGCGACAACTGCGTTTTCAGGCAAGGGTCCGTGGGCTTCCAAGGCTTTGTGCGTCCGCTCCCAATTTCCATTGCTGTGAAAATTGTGTTGAGTGACGGAAAAGCTGTAAACTAAGAATAAAACGAGAAACCAGTTTCTCTGCTTGGGTGACATCAGATGCAGGCTGAGGAAAATTCCAAAACTTGCGAAGAGGCCTGCGTTCAGTAAATAGTATGCGTGTGCTTCCACGTGAGTAGGTTTCAAAATGTACATCATAGCTATAGATGCCAGGTAA
>JAYUCD010000261.1:0-4191 GCA_043740515.1 Bdellovibrio sp.
CCAATTGAAATTTATTGCTCAACCTGAACTTTGATCTTGTCTATTTTTCCCTTGTATTCAGCTTTGAGCTCTACACTGAGACGGTACGCACCTTTAAAATCGATCTTCGAGTAAAATGCTCCATCTTTGCTTTCAAAAGCAATTGGCAAAGCTTTCCCTTTTGGCGGTTGAGCGGTTCCCACTAATTTGACTTCATTCAAAGGAATGTCTCCGCCACCATGGGCTAATGGGAATACTTTCAGCTCTCCTGCTGTCGATATCACTTCAAGATTCAGTCCGCGGCCCGTTTTTACAACCCCTCCGTGAAAGGCTTTAACACTGCCAGGAGCATCATCGTGACCTTCATGAGCAAAGACCGAACTGCACAGAACCATTAAAACTGATACTAAGACTGCTCTCATGCAAACTCCTTTAGTTTTTTTCATTATCGATTACTTGTGTGAATGAATTTCGATGAAGTCGCCTTCTTTAAATTCCACTCCATCAGCAAATTTAACTGCTGAATAATGATCATTCAAAATTTCAGTTACAACTCCGTGACCTTTCCGAACTTTTTCACAAGTCTGAATGGACCCTTTAATTGCAGCCCTGACGCACTTATTCCAGTAAAGTTCAACATGCTCACCCACTGAAACTTCATCTTTGTTCATTGCGATGTGAGCATCGGTACTATCGATTTTCATCGCAACCACTCCTCGCTTCACCCCGGAAGCGCAAGATACCAAAACTGAAATGCCGGCAATCGAGATAATACCTTTAGAAACTTTAAACATGAGAAACTCCTTCTTGATTGAAAAGATCATCTTCTTTTTTATTTAGCAAACTTGCTTCAGCTGATTTTAGTCCGAAGTGGTAAAAAACAGTTGGAGTGACAAAGATATCGAGCAAGGTTGAGCTCAGCAATCCTCCGACGATCACGACGGCAACTGGATGCAAAATTTCTTTTCCAGATTCGCCTCCGGCGATGACAATCGGAATCAATCCTAAGATGGCTGTCAGTGCTGTCATTAAGACTGGAACGAGCCGCTCAAGTGATCCACGAATGACCATTTCTTTCGAGAATTTCTCCCCTTCAAATTCCATCAGATGAAGGTAGTGAGAAATCATCATGATGCCGTTCCTTGAGGCAATTCCGCATAATGTAACAAATGCGACAAGGCTTGCGACGGAGATGGTCTTATCAGTCACATAAATGGCGACGACTCCGCCAATAAACGCCATTGGAATGTTCAACATGATTTGAATTGGTATGAAAGTTGTTTTGAAATGCATGAAGAGCACTAAAAATATTCCGGCCACGGCAAAGAGCCCTAAAAATATCATCAGCTTTGAGGCTTGCTGTTGGGATTCGAATTGTCCCCCATAGCTGATAAAAAATCCTTTTGGCAAATCGACTTTAGATACCTTTCCCTGAATTTCCCCAATCAAGCTTTCGATATCTCGACCTGATGAATTGGCCTGAACGACGATTCGCCTTTGTGCATTCTCTCGGTTGATCATATTAGGACCGGTGCTCTCAAAAACATCGGCTACTTTTTCAACCGTGACCCGGGTTCCATCAGGCATAATTTTTATCGGAGTCTTTTTTATCAGCTCGAGATCAGATCTCGACTTCTCATCAAATCTCATCGCAACATCAATCGACTTCTGACTTTCAAGAACTTGACCAACGACCTCACCTTGCAGGGCTTTCTCCAGCAGTGTGGCGATATCGCCGACGTTGATTCCTACTTTAGCGGCCTCGTCACGAAGCAGCTGAATCTTGACTTGAGGAATGAGAGTTTGCTGCTCAATTTGAAGATCGACTAAACCTGCTGTCCCTTGCAAAACCTTGTAAATTTCGCCCGCTTTCGCTCGCAAGGTCGGCAAATCAGGTCCGAAAAGTTTGATCGCAATTTGAGCTTTCACTCCGGATAATAAATGATCCAGCCTGTGAGAAATCGGCTGACCAATATTGATGTTGGCATTTTCCAAACTTCCTAATTTCTCTCTAAGATCATCGAGCACAACGGGACGTTTTCTGCCGCCTTCTTTAAAATCAACATCAATTTCTGAAACGTTGACTCCTTCTGCATGCTCATCCAGTTCCGCTCGGCCCGTGCGTCTTGAAACAGATTTTACCTCCGGAACTGACAAAAGAAGCATTTCAGCTTTGGTTCCAAGTTCATTCGACGCAGCTAAAGAAATACCAGGCTGAGTGATGACTGTGATGACGGCAGTGCCTTCGTTGAATTTAGGCAAAAAATCACGGCCCATTCTCGTCGAGAGCCCCAGAGCCGAGAGAAAAAGGAAAATGGCGAAGCCAATAACAATTTTTGGATTGGCAATCGATTTTTCTAAGATTTGCAGATCCACTTTTTTGAGCCACTTCACGAGAAAGCTATCTGGATGCTCAAGCAGCTTACCTTTGGTCAACAAAAAGGCACAGAGAGCGGGAGTCACTGTGAGCGAAATCACCATAGAGGCCAAAAGAGAAATGACATAGGAGATTCCGAGCGGGACAAAAAGCTTTCCTTCAATTCCACCCATATTAAATAAAGGAATAAATACCAAACAAACGATGATCGTCGCAATCACGATTGAGTTTCTAACTTCGCTTGAAGCTTTAAAAATCACAAGCATTTGGTTTTTAGGCTCCGGCAAAGCTTTGTTTTCTCTGAGGCGGCGAAAAACATTTTCCACGTCAACGATTGCATCATCGACCAACTCGCCAATCGCAATCGCCAGCCCACCAAGAGTCATTGTGTTCACTGACAAACCAAAGATTTTGAAAACAATCGCGGTCAGGACGAATGACAATGGAATCGCTGTCATCGTGATCGCGGTGGTTCGAAAATTAAGTAAGAACAAAAACAAAACGATCAATACGAGCACCACTCCATCTCGAAGTGCTTCTTCAACATTTTTAATCGAAGTCTGAATAAAGTTTGCCTGTTTAAAGAGGTCTGGATTTAAAATGATCCCTTCACCCAAGGTCGGTTGAAGCTCTGCAATGGCTTTTTGAATGGCCTGAGTGAGCTCAATCGTACTTGCTCCCGGCTGCTTCTGAATACTCAAGATAACCGAAGCCTTGCCATTGACGCTGGCATCGCCCCTCTTTGTCATCGGCAGCTCTTTGACTTCTGCGATGTCCTTCACAAGAACTGGTCTTCCAAGATGTAAGCCGACGACGGTGTTCAAAATATCATCTTTTGACCTGACAGTACCGATCGCACGGATCAAGTACTCTTGCCTTTCAAGATCGATGAAGCCACCGGTTGTATTCTTACTGATCTCTGAAAGATTGTGCTCAATATCGTCTAAAGACATCTGCCGGCTTTGAATTTTTTCAGCCGAAAGTAAGATCTGATACTGCCTGACTCCTCCGCCGATTGCGATCACTTGCGACACACCTGGAATACTCATCAGCCTTGGACGAATAGTCCAATCCGCCACGCTTCGTAAATCCATGGGAGAGATTTTTTCACTTTGGGACGAAAGCCCCAGAAGTTGGATCTCTCCCATGATAGAAGCAATCGGACCCATCACAGGAGTGACGTTCCGCGGAAGCTTCTCCTTTACCAGAGCCAATTTTTCTTGCACCAGTTGCCGATTGCGAAAAATATCAGTTCCCCAATCGAATTCAGCGTAGATCACGCTCAAACCAACTCCGGAACTGGAGCGGACACGCTGAACTCCAGGAAGTCCATTCAGCGCCGTCTCCAGTGGAAAGGTCACAAGAGTTTCAACTTCCTCTGGTGCCATGCCGGCAGCTTCGGTCATGATATTAACAGTTGGACGATTGAGATCTGGAAAAACATCGACCGGAAGGTTTGCCGCCACCCAGCCGCCGTATGATACCAATAAGGCCGCAAAAGCCAAAACCAACAATCGATGAGTCAAAGAAAATTTTATGATTCGATCGAGCATTGTTGCTTATCTTTCTTTCGTTATTCATTCACTCCGCTGAATACGCTCAAATCATCACTTCTGTGACAGGCTTCAATTGCTGTGACTTTATTTCACAACCGTCACTGATACCGGAATCGTTTTCAAAACATCGCGGTCAATAAACTGAATCCAGATTCGGTAATCACCTTCGCTTGGAAAGCTCGCATGGATCATACCGGTGTTGGGCGTTCCCCCAGCCATCGGATGAACATGAATCAGCTCATCTCCGTCGGGCGAAGCCGCAATCAAGTGCGCCAAAGC
>JAYUCD010000262.1:0-5771 GCA_043740515.1 Bdellovibrio sp.
CACGGTTATCACCATTCGAGGTCCATTGAGCATCGAAAAAACCCAGCCCTTTCGAGAGCTCTGTCTCAGGCACCTTCTAGGTCGCAAGGTTATTTTCAACATGGAAAAAACTTCATTTGTTGGTTCAACCGGTCTGCAGGCATTTTTCGAGGCTGTGCGCTCTCTCAGTGAAGAAAGTCCACATGGCTTGAAGGTTGTGGGATTGCAAGCTGAGTTCAAAAGAATTTTTCAAAACTTGGAATTTCAGAAACTTCAAATGCATGAATCCGAAGCGGGTGCCTTTGCCAGCTTTCAAATGCAAGATTCTGTCATTGAATAAAAAATGAAATGAAACTCAGATCGAGCACTCAGTCTGAATTCTTCGCAGTTCGTTGAGCTTTGAACTTAAATCTAAATTCAATTGTTCAAGGGCCTCAAGCGAAGCTTTAAGTTTTTCATTCTCTTCTGATTTATTACTCCATAAAAAGCGGAGACTTGTCATTTGCTCTTCGAGCTCGTCTCGTCTTGCCAAATGAGTCGCAATTTGATTTTGCAGATTTTCTTTTTGTCCTAAAAGGTCTTGAGAGCTGAGTTCGAGCTTCGTCAATGACAATTTGAGCTCACGGTTGTGCGACCTGAGAGCTTCGAGTTCGGTTTGAACTGAGCTTTGGAATTCTTCTTTGTTTCGCTTCAAAGAAATGACTAGATTTTCGAGCTCGTCTTGGCGCTCCAGGGTGCGGTCTAAAACTTGGGTTCGCTCCTGAAGTGCTTGATTGCTTTCGAGCAATGCTTTGATTTCCGAACTCATTTTGCCCTTGTCCGATTCGAAATGGGAGACAAGGTCATTTTGATTGATTTCGTAATGCCTTGCCATTTGTTCTTTTTCTTCTTTGAGGCCAGTCAATTGATTTTCTAAACTGAACATTCGCGATTCTTTAGCCGCAAGATCGCTGTTTAAAGCTTGAATCTCCCCGTGGAGGGATTGAGCATAATCTTTCAGCTGTTGCAGATAAGGTTTGATGGTTGATTTGACCCGCTCCTGATAACGCTTCAAACGATCAATCTGAGATTCCATTTTTTGATAATCAGGAAAGCGCTCTTGAAAAACTTGCAGCTCTGCTCCAGCTTGATCGGTTCGACGCTTCCAAACTTTTTCCTTTTCTTTCCTAATAAGCAACTGATCGGAGAGGACAGAATTTGATCTCTTTTGCTCGCCGAGATTTTGTATGAGAGATTTGTTTTCGTCTTCGATCGCTTGCATTCGGCGCATCGTCACAGAGAGTCGGGCCATGAGATCTTCATTTTGATTGATTAAACTGTCGACAGTGCTCGAGTTTCTCACGTCCTTTGGGAGATCAATAAAGTCCAAAATGCGGTGTTTGGAATTTCGGGTCTGAGAGAGGGGAGGGTAGGATGCGAAGTCTTCTTGGCTCTCGTCATTTTGAATGGCTGCAGATTCTGACAAAGCCAAACTGCGCAGTTCGGAATTTTGGAAAGATCCTTTTTCCATGATGCTCCTTCGAAGGCTTCATTTGAAGACCGTCATGGTCTCGTCCTGCTATTGTCTCAAATCGGGTTGACCAAAGTCAAAAAAACGAGACGAAAAACGAGTCAAGCTATAAAGACTGGACCTTTGTCGGATTCGAAAATTGATGGAAGCTTCGAAGCATTTGAACTCCTGGTGTCCCCGGCAAAATCTGCCGATAGAGATTCATGGCCGCAAGAAATCTCGCCAAGAGCAAAAAAGTGAAACTAGATTTCGACCAAAAAGATCTCGGTCGAGCCGACACTTTGCGCTTTAATGTTCTGACCTATGTGGTTGAGGAGAATTACGAAAAAGCACTCAGTGAGTTGAGCTATTTTCTGGAAAAAGATTTTGAATATCCGAAATTCAAGGAGAGAGTGGAACGTTACATTCAGCACGCCGTGGATTTGGTGAATGCCATCCGAGCCAAGCGTCGATTTCCTGGCGTGCATATGCTGACAATGGCAAAGCAGCAGGAGCTGAACGAAAAGTTTGTCGCACACTTTGCAGAGCTCCAATATGTTTTAAAAAAAGTAGAAAAAGTTCAGCAAGATGTTCGAATCGATGACGTAAAATCGACTGTTTGGATTGTTCGCACCGCCATCCACTGTGTTGTGGCCATTGCCGTTGTTGCTTTTTTATTGGAAGTTAGCTCCGGACTTTTATTTACAGCCCTGCATGTGATCGATGATCTTTTTTTCAAGCTGAGCGGTTGGATATTTGATATTCCAACGTGAGAGGCCAGCAGCTTTTGTAAATTCTAAGCTATAACTTCTGATAAGCAGCTTCCATCACTGGTAAAACTTGCCCCCGCGGCAGGAGCTTTCCATTCACGAAAATCGTAGGAGTGCCCTGAATTTTAGCTTCGTTTCCTTCGTTCGCCATGGACTGAATCGCTTCAGTGGTGGAGTCCGTATTCAGACAACTTTTGAACGAAGCCGAATCCAGTCCGACGGCAGCAATGATGAGCTCAATTGCCCCAGCTCCATCTTTCGCCAATTGCTCTTGGTGTTCAAAAATCCAATGGTGTGTGAGCCAGCCTTTCTTTGCCAGCTGTTCAGCGCAAAAGGTTGCCGCCGCGAGCTGACAGCGGGCTCCGTCTCCTTGATGTTGGATACTGCGATTGCACTTTCCATCCAGAGGAAAAGTTTTGAAAATTAAACGCACATCGGGATGACTCTGAGCGAAGGACTCAAGCGGTGAAGAGGCCATTTTGCAATGAGGGCAAAGAAAATCAGCAAACTCGACGATCACCATCTTCGGAGTCGCTTGAGTTTTCTGCAAACTCAGCCCTTGATCCAATTTGAATTCGACCGGAGTGGCAGCCTGCCAATCTCGAATCGAGTCCTCGATCACCAAGTTTAATTTTCCGAAGCCATAAGAATCTAAAATAATCTGATGAGCAGTCCAGGCCGTGATTGGAATGAGGACCAAAAGAACCAAAACCCAGCGGCTTTGTGTAAAGTAAGCTTGAAGATCCTTGCTGAAGTGAGATCCCAAAGCTTCCCTCTGTAGCTTCCAGCTGGCAAACAGTTGCAAGGCCGAAAGGCCGTAAGCAGCCATGCAAAAAAGGCAGTAGGTTCCAAGCAGTGCAATCGAAATTCCGCCCATCACAAGAGAAACGGCGAAAACAAAACTTGAGAAATAAAAGAGCAAACGTTTCATCGCTACTAAATTTTCGGAAAGGCCAAAGCGCACACAAAGTAAAAAGATCAAAAAGACAAACTGGGTGAAAAATCCCAAGAGAGCTAGCGGGATGCCGGCCACAAAAAGAGTTGCGTATTTGCTGACTGCGACGGTGTCGCAGTTAAAAGTGCTAGAAAGATTGCAAATACTGGGGCCCTCGGCGATTCCCATTTTCAGCTGGTAATGTTGGAGGCTCAGGTAGGCGTGGACTGCTAAAGTCAAAACGCTGATGACTAAAAGGACCATCTGCCATTTGGATTCGGAAAATTTTGGTTCGCTGGTTTTGTTCATAGAGCTCTATTAGAGCGAAAAAGAATTTTGAAATCAATAATTTATCGTGCCACAATGCCTGACTGTGACATCCCCCGCGAAAAACTCATCATCACAACGCTGGATTCGGCTTCGGCAAGATCTGTATGAACAGGTTCAGAGCCATGTAAAGGCTCTCCTAGGACAAACATCGCATGGATTGGCTCGCTACCAACAGCAATACGATCAAGAATTTCGCCGAGCTTGGAAGGTTTCGACTCGGGACAAACTCATGGCCAGTTTAAAGTCCGCTGAAATTGTGTTTATGGGAGATTTTCATGCCTTGGCTCAAAGTCAAAGAGCGCAGCTGAGGATTTTAAAGAGTCTGCCAAATCCTGAAAAAGTGGTTTTGGCTGTTGAGTGCATAGAGGCGCATCAACAAAACAATTTGGATCAGTTCATACAAGGCAAGTTAGATGAGCGAGAATTTTTAAAGTCAGTGGATTGGAAAAAAACTTGGGGCTTTCCTTGGGAAAACTACAAGCCATTGTTTCGCTGGGCGCAAAAGAACAAGTTGCCAGTCAAGGCCTTAAACCTTCGGAATGATCAGAAGACAGTTCAGACCCTCAAAGCAAGAGACCGCTTCGCGGCTGAGAAAATCGCTGAAATCTCGCTTCAGTATCCGGACCACCAAATTTTTGTGATTTTTGGGGATTTGCATTTGGCAAAAAATCATCTTCCAGGAGAAACCATCAAACGCCTCGGAAGCAAAAAAACTCTTTCTATCTTTCAAAATTCTGAAAAAATATATTTCCAACTTTTGCGAAAAGAGATCGAACATCAAGTTGATCTTGTGCAGCTCTCAAAAGATCGCTTTTGTGTATTGAGTGTTCCGCCTTGGGTCAAGTGGCAAAACTATCTGATCTTTCTGGAGCAGTTCGACGATAAGAGTTTTCAAGATGAAATGGATTTTACCGACCATGTAGCAAGATACATTCGAATTATTTCTGAAGATTTGGG
This sequence comes from Bdellovibrio sp., assembly GCA_043740515.1. Classification (GTDB taxonomy): domain Bacteria; phylum Bdellovibrionota; class Bdellovibrionia; order Bdellovibrionales; family Bdellovibrionaceae; genus 21-14-0-10-47-8. Next base: position 4,460 of record JAYUCD010000262.1, read on the forward strand.
AGTTGAAATCTCAAATGATCATTTCTCGATTGTTTCAGCCAATGACAGCAAGGCATGGACGGCCTTGCAAAAGGGCTTGTCTGAATTGGATACCGGAGTGGTTAGGGAGTGGATTGGAAACGAACGTAATTTTTTCATCCCTCAAACGGCTGTTGGCTATTTGGCCCGGTCGACAGTCAACAGTGCCGCTCAATTAGCTATGTCGATTGTTTTTGCAAATCTTTCTGGACAGAAAAAATTGTACGGGAAAATGCCAGGTGATTTTTTAAGATTAATCTGGCTTGAGGCCGTTCAGTATTTTGGCTCAAAGCTCATCAATCCTAAACGAAAAAGTGACACTCTCGTGGACATCAAAGCGGCTTTGCAAGCGCGTAACCCTTCGGACTTGGGGAAGCTTGCTCTGCAATTGGCTTTGAATCAGCGCATGCTAGAGCTCTTGCATCTTTCGGGATCGCGAAAAACAATTGTGCAAACACCGGTAAAAAAAAAGAAAGCTTACCAAGAGGCTGCTCGAATTTTGGGCGGAATGTTAGGTGAAAAACTTTACCATGCTTATCGTAAAAAACTGCTTTCTCGAAGTTCCCTGATGAGTTTGTTGAGAAAGCCAGTGGATGCAGATGAATTTCGAGAAATTTATTGGGAAATTCTAGAAATTCTTGAGGGTTTTCCTGAGCCCTTTCAATCCAAAACAGAAAAGCTTTGAATTTTGGATAAGAGTTAGTTTAACAGATCGCGAAAATCTTTTCCAGGCTTGAAGCGGGGAACTTTTGAACCGGGGATGGCCACTGGGGCTCCCGTTTTTGGGTTGCGACCATTGCGAGATTTTCGGTGCTGACGAGAAAAGGTTCCAAACCCGACCAGCTTGACTTCGTCGCCTTTTGCCACGGCTCTTTGGATGATTTCAATCACTCCATCCAAAACGTCTTCGGACTGAGATTTTGTGAGAGCGGTTTTTTCGGCTAATTTTTCGATCAGTTGGGCTTTATTCATTTGCTTTCAGTCTTTCGCAGTTCATTCGGTGGCTTGAAATCCAAAGAGTCGGGCAGTGAAAGTTAGAGAAAGCCTGCGGCTCCGTCAATGGCTTTTTCTGACGAATTTGGGTGCGTCGTTGTCTGAGGACGAAGGCCTGGATCAAAGCCTTGTTTTTTGCCAGGAATGAAATGACGCAAAATTTTTTTGTTTACTTGACTTGGAAACGCCACTTTTTTTGTCTCAGGATGAGAACAAGCTGAGGGGCCATACATTTTTTCCTTTGAATCCCGATAAGTTGTCCATGGACAAGGGGAATTCTCTCTTTATCGTATTTTGTTTG